>JASFWR010000369.1:0-3785 GCA_050049155.1 Planctomycetota bacterium
GCCGGTCTCGCGCCGCGCGTCCTCCCACCCGCGGAGCTCCGGCGGGGTCGCCGAGAGGCCGAGCTCCAGCTTGCGGAACCCCATCGCCACGGCGGAGAACGCCTGGTCCTCGATCGACCGCAGGCGGGGTCCGTAGCACGACGTCGAGAGCACGAGGTCGTTGGGGATTCCGGGCTTCGTCACTTGGCGCTGAGCGGGGGTCCGGGGCGGGAAGGGGAGGTTCGCAGGCCGAACGCTATCCCGGTCTGGCGGGCCACGTCGGTAGTTCCTCGGGGCGCGAACGCCGGGAGCGTGCAGGGAAGTCGCCGGTGTGTCAATCCGTGGCGCGGGAGTCCGCTCGGGCCTGCGACAAAGGGCTCGGGGCGCCGCGCGCGGTGCCCCATCCCGATCTCAGACACGGATCTCCGCCTCGGTCCGCGCGATCCCCGCGTGACGGGTGAGGATCGGGTCCACCTCCGCCGCGAGGAACTCCTCCACCTGCTCGGGGGCGCGACCCACGTACCGCTTGCCGTCGAGGAGCTCGTCGAGCCCGCCCGCCACCGCGGCGAAGGCCGGGTCGCCGGCGAGGCGCTCCCGCAGGTCGGGCTCGCGGCCCGCCTTGATCTCGCCCGCGGCCGCGTGGCTGTGCACGCGGATCCGCTCGTGCAGGTCCTGCCGGTCCCCGCCGGCCTTGACCGCCTCCATGAGCACGGCCTCCGACGCCAGGAAGGGGAGCTCGGCGTCCAGGTGCCGGGCCACGATCGGAGGGTGGACGAGGAGGCCGCCGGCGACGTCGCAGTAGAGGCTGAGGACCGCGTCCGTGGCCAGGAACCCCTCCGCGATGGAGAGGCGGCGGTTGGCCGAGTCGTCGAGGGTCCGCTCCAGCCACTGGTTGGCCGCGGTGTGGGCGGCGTTGCCCACGAGCTCCATGACGAAACGCGAGAGGGCGCAGATGCGCTCCGACCGCATGGGGTTCCGCTTCCACGGCATCGCCGAGGACCCGATCTGCTTGCTCCCGAACGGCTCCTCCAGCTCTCGCTTGTTCGCCAGCAGGCGCAGGTCCGTGGCGAACTTGTGCGCCGACTGGCAGATGGACGAGAGCACCTGCAGGACCCGGAAGTCGAGCTTGCGCGGGTACGTCTGTCCGGTCACCCCGAACGTGCGCTCGAAGCCCATCTTCCCGGTCACGAGCTCGTCGAGGCGGCGGACCTTGTCGTGGTCGCCCTCGAAGAGCTCGAGGAAGCTCGCCTGGGTGCCGGTCGTACCCTTGACCCCCCGGAAGCGGATCTGGGACTCCACCTGCTCGAGGTCGTCGAGGTCGTGCACCAGGTCCTGGATCCAGAGGCAGGCGCGCTTCCCGACGGTGGTGGCCTGGGCCGGCTGGAAGTGGGTGAAGCCCAGGGTCGGCAGGTCCTTCCACTCCCGGGCGAAGGCGGCCAGCTCGCCGAGGACGCCCACGAGCTGCCCGCGGAGCAGGCGCAGCCCCTCCCGCATGACGATCAGGTCCGTGTTGTCGCCGACGTAGCAGGAGGTGGCGCCGAGGTGGATGATCGGGCGGGCCTTCGGGCAGACGTCGCCCCACGCGTGCACGTGGGCCATGACGTCGTGCCGGAGCTCCTTCTCGTAGCGCGCGGCGAGCTCGAGGTCGAGGTCGGTCGCGTGGGCGCGGAGCTCGTCCAGCTGCTCGTCGCTGATGTCGAGCCCGAGCTCCTGCTCCGACTCGGCCAGGGCGATCCAGAGCCTCCGCCAGGTGGTGAACTTGGTGCGGTCGGAGAAGTTGGCGCGCATCTCGCGGCTGGCGTAGCGCGCGCCGAGGGGGCTGATGTACTGCTCTTCGCTCATGGTGGGCGGCAGGAGTCTACGCGCCGGGAGCGAGCGAGAGGGCTCAGAACGGCCAGAGCCCTTCGCCGCGCCGCACGTCCCAGCCCGTCGCCAGGCCCGCCGCCGCGAGGCTGACGGCGAACGCCAGGGCCAGCCGCCGTCGGAGCCCCCGGGCGTCCGCGTCGGGCCGGCCGAGGTAGAGCACCACGCCGAGCACGGCCACCGCCCCGACGCCATCGGAGAGCACGTCGAACAGCGAGGCGTCGCGCCCGGGCACCGTGGACTGGTGCAGCTCGTCCGTGAAGCCGTACAGGACCACGAGCGCGGCGGTCCAGAGGGCGCCGATCCCGGTCATGGCGGTCCACCGGAGCTCTCCGAGGGGGCGCCGGGGCATGAGCGGGACCACCAGCAGGGCCAGCACCCCGAAGACGAACGGGTGGGCGAGGTTCCAGAGGAGGCCGTTCAGGGGGAGCACCGGCAGGTCCTCCACGGGCCCCTCGGAGGAGGAGATCCAGAAGATCAGCGCCGCCCACGCGACGGGGGCGAGCCAGGCGAGCGAGCGCGGCTGGGCGAGGAGCCCCTGCCCCACCGCCCGCAGGGCGCGCAGGCCCGAGGACGACGGCTCGGGCTCCACGTCAGGCACCCGCTCGCTGGCTGGCCTCGAGGCTCAGCCCCTTCCCGTCGGGGGACGGGCCGACGTCGAGGCGGTCCACCATCTCCCCCAGGAGGAAGAGCCCCCGCCCCCGCTCGTCCTCGAGGTCCGGGAAGCCGTCCGCGGGCCGGATGAAGCCCTCCACCACCTGGGCGTCCCCCCCGCCCTGGTCATCCACCCGGACGGACCAGGCGACCCCATCGCCGGCGGCCTCGCCGACGCGGACGACCATGTGCATGCGGACGCTGCTCGTGAGGTCGGAGAGGCACCGGGCCGCCTCGCCCCCGCCGTGGTCCACGGCGTTGTCCAGGAGCTCCCCCACCACGAACTGGAAGGTGTCCCGCAGGCCCTCGGGCAGACCGTGCACCTCGGAGAAGTGCGCCGCCACGCGCCGCGCCAGGCGGCCGTGGGCGTGGGTCGCGGGGAGGTCGAGCTCCAGGGAGCCGTCGCCCTCGTGCACGCACCGCACGTCGGAGCTCGGCCCCTCGGCGCCCTCGTCGAATTCGAGCTGCAGGGAGAGGTCGAGGGCCGGCGGGGAGTGCGTGAGCGCCCCCATGGAGATCCGGTCCACGCCCGAACGCGCGACCTCGGGGAGCGTCTCCCGGGTGATCCCGCCCGAGGCCTCGACCTCGAGGGGGCGGCCTCGCTCGACGGCGAGCTCACGGAGCGCCGGGATCAGCTCGGCTATCCGCGCGGGCGTCATGTTGTCGAGGAGCACCACGTCGGCCCCGCCCCGCACCGCGGCCACGGCCTCCTCCCCGTCCCGGGCCTCGCAGGTGATCGTGACCCCGTCGCCGAGGTCCGCGCGCAGGTCCCCGAGGAGCTCCTCGACGGACCGGCCGGAGAGGTCGATGTGGTTCTCCTTCACCATCGCCTCGTCGTGCAGCCCGAACCGGTGGTTCCGCCCGCCGCCGACCTGCACCGCGTACTTGTCCAGCACCCGGAGGCCGGGGGCGGTCTTGCGGGTGTCGAGGATCCTGGCGCCCGTGTCCTCGACGAGGTCCGCCGCCTCGCGGGTCCGGGAGGCGATGCCCGACATCCGCTGGACGAGGTTGAGGGCGGTGCGCTCCGCCACCAGGAGCGCCCGCGCCTCCCCGCGGGCGTGCAACACGATGTCGCCGGGCACGAGGAGCTGGCCGTCGGGGACGAGGGCGTCCACGGCGCCGTCAGGATCCAGGCGCTCCAGGGTCCTGCGGAAGGCCTCGCCGCCCGCGAACACCCCCGCCTCCTTCGCCACGAGGGTGGCGCGACCGATCACTCCCTCCGCCACCGCGGTGCGGGTCGTCACGTCCTGCCGGACGAGGTCCGCCACGGGCGTGTCCGGGGTGACGGC
>JASFWR010000370.1:0-3780 GCA_050049155.1 Planctomycetota bacterium
GCGGCGCCGGTCGAGGCCGAGGAGGCCGGCGAGGACGACGACGGCCGCGGCCATCACCACCGCGAGGGGGCCGGGGCCGCGGCGGCGCGCCGCCGGGCGCTCGAGCGCGGCCCGCCAGACGCCGGCAGTCGGGCGGAGGGCCGGGTCCACGGCGGTGGAGCGCACGGCGAGGCCGCCCAGCCGCTCGGGGAGCGCCTCGGGGATGGTCGCGATCCCGTCCATGGCGAGCGCGGCCAGCTCGTCCCCGTCGCCCGCCCGGGCAGCCCGGCCCGAGTGGAGCTCGAGGGTGATCAGCGCGAGGGAGAAGACGTCCGCCGCGGCCGTGGGCTCCTCACCCCGCGCCACCTCGGGGGCCGCGTAGCGGAGGCGCGGCGCGCGCGCCGAGGAGTCGGCGCCCGGCAGGAGGGTGACGACCCCGTCGGCGCCGACCTGGAAGACGGACGGCCTGAGGGCTCCGTGCACCCGACCTGCGGCGTGGAGGGACTCCAGGGACTCCCAGAGGGCCCGCGCGAGCCGCTCGACCTCCCCTCCCCTGGAGCGGACCGCCCCCCCTGGGCCGTCGCGCTCCGTCAGGAGATCAGCGAGAGATCGGGCGACCGCAGGCGCCCCCTCTGATGTGCGGCTTGCGATCACGCAAAGCAGACTAGCGATGGGGGAATCCCCCTTCCAGCGTCCAGATCGCGTCCGGTCCGCCCTCAGGCGGTGATGACCTCGACCCCGTCCGCGCCCACGTGGAGCGTGTGCTCGGTCTGGGCGACCAGGACGCCGGGCTGCTCCACCAGGGGCGGGTAGCGCAGCAGGACGCCCTGCCGCGCGAGCTTGGAGATCGTGTCCTCCAGCGCGTCGCGATCCAGGTCGGGGAAGTACCGCCGCGCGATCGGGAGCCCGTTCCAGCCCTGCATGGCCCTCAGCACCTGCTTGTCGATGCCCTTCGCCTTGCGGGGCGGGCGGACCAGCATGAAGACCTCCGCCTTGCCGGCCTCGTGGATGAACCCGCGGCCCGTGCACGCGAAGGGCTCGATGGCGATCACCGACCCCTCGACCAGGCGGCCGCCGCCGCGCTCGCCGTAGCTCGGGATCTGCGGGGCGCAATGCACCTTCCAACGGTCGAGCCCGTGACCCGTCAGGTTGCGCACGGGCTCGAAGCCCGCCTTGGTGATGGTGCGCTCCACCGCGGCGCCGATCTCGGACACCGGGCGCCCGGGCTCCACCAGGGAGATCGCCGCCGCCAGCGCGTCGGCCGACGCCCCGATGAGGTCGGCGTTGTCGCCGCCGGAGGAGAGGTCCACCGTGCAGGCGGTATCGGCGATCCACCCGTCGACGTGGACCCCCATGTCGACTTTGACCACGTCCCCCTCCTCGTAGACCATCTCGTCCTCGGGGGATGAGCAGTAGTGCGCGGCGCACTCGTTGCGCGAGGTCTGGGCAGGGAACGCCGGCGCCGCGCCCGCCTCACGGATCATCGACTCGATCGTCTCGAGGATGAAGCGGAGCTCGACGCCGGGGCGGATCGCGCCCCGCGCCCACTCCCGACAGGCGGCCGCG
This sequence comes from Planctomycetota bacterium, assembly GCA_050049155.1. Classification (GTDB taxonomy): domain Bacteria; phylum Planctomycetota; class UBA1135; order UBA1135; genus Saltatorellus. Next base: position 1,546 of record JASFWR010000370.1, read on the forward strand.
ATCTTCCCCGCGCGGCGCGTCTTTTCCAGACCTTCGTCGTTCATCGGAGGGATGTTACCGCCGATGGCACTCCCAACGGGAGGGATGTCGTCGGTGGCTCATCGGATGGGCCGGGATCCTCCTCCCGAGACACTCCCGGCTCCACCCGAGACCCCGCCGATCCGCGTCCCTGGGACGCGGGCCCCGGCGCTCCGGTCCACGGCGTACCGGCTCCCATGCGTTCCCTTCCCCTCCTCCCCTGGCTCGGCCTGTCCCTCGCCGGCTGCGTGACGTCGACGACGACCGTCGGCGCCGTGGACGCCCGAGGCGCGGTGCTCAGCCCGGCGCCGGCCGAGCGGGCCTGGCTGGTCGAGGACGGCGGGGCCTTCCTCGGCTCGGTCGTGCGGTTCGGGAGCTCCGACGGGTCCGACGGGTTCTACTACATGGTCCGCAACCCCTGGGACCAGGACGTCGGGCTGGTGGACCACCTGGGGCGGGCGTGGAAGCGGATCCCCCACGAGGAGGACGCCTGGCTGGGCACCGGGACGGTCCTGGAGGGGGTCCGCCTCGTCCTCGGCACCGGGGACGGCGCCCGGATGGAGGAGCACCCGGTCGATCGACTGGAGGCCCTGACCAGGGCCGCGCGGGCCAGGGTGCCAGGCGGAATTGACGGATAACCCCCCCCCTCCGGCCGCGCCGGACGGATTGGAGCGAGGCCGGCGCCCGGTATTTCACTCAATCCCCGGCCCGATTCGCTCGATGAAGAGGTGTGAGCGCGGCTCAGGCACCTCCAGCGACGCCACCCGCACCACTCACCCCACCCCCTCCAGCACTCTCCACCACGCTCTCCGGATCCCGAGGCAGTCTCGATGATCAAACTCGAAGCAGGCGAACGCATCGGCACCTACCGCGTCCTCGACTTCATCGCGCGCGGTGGCTTCTCGCTCGTCTACCTCGCCGAGGACGAGGAGGGCCAGAAGGTGGCCCTCAAGATCGGGGACGTGGCCGGCGGCGGCCGCTACGTGACGCGGTTCCTGGAGATCACGAACAAGCGCCAGGCCGAGGGGATCAGCCCCGACGAGACGCCCGCGGAGGCGATCTTCTTCCGTCAGGACGGCGTGCGCATCGACTTCCTCGACGTCCACGAGATCGACGACCTGGTGCGCGGTGAGTCCGAGCTCCTGCGCGAGGTGAAGAGCCCGAACATCGTGACGGTGCGCGACTGCTTCCGCCACGACGGCCGCCCCGTGATGGTCATGGACTTCGTCCGCGGCAAGACGCTGCGCGAGAAGATCCGCGCCCTCGAGGGCATCCGCCTCAACTGGTTCCTCACGATCGTCCGCTCGCTCCAGAAGCTCAAGGCGGCCGGCACGCTGGACTACCACGGCGACCTGAAGCCCGAGAACATCATCGTCAAGCCGTCCGGCTCGGTCGTCCTCGTGGACCCGGCCATGCGCGCCGACGAGCGCGGCGTCATCACCACGACGCCCCACTACAACCCGTTCCTGCTGCGCGACAGCAAGGCCGACGTCATGGGCATCGGCGTGATGCTCTACGAGATCCTCACGGGCGTCCTGCCCTTCGACGAGGTCCCGTGGCAGTACGCCGGGCGCGAGCAGGGCGGCGAGACCGAGCGGCTCTCCCTGAGCTTCTTCCTCAGCTACACGCCGCCGAAGGACCTCAACCCGAACACCCCGGACGCCCTGGCGACCATCGTCTACCGCTGCCTCACCGTGCAGGAGTACGGGCTGGAGGAGCTGGAGAAGGACCTCGTGGACTTCCTCCGCAAGGACTGACGTCGCCCCGTCGTCCGCCCAGGGAGCGCGCCCGGCCTCGGCCCGGCGCGCTCTTCTCGTGGGGCCCGGACCGCGCCGTCCGGGATCGGCTATCTTCCGCCCGCGCCGCGGCGCGCCCACATGCCCCCCGAGTTCGACCGAATCGAGGTCCCCGGCTCCCTCGCCGGACAGCGCCTGGACCGCGTGCTCGACCAGCTGGAGCCCGACCTCTCGCGGTCCCAGCTCCAGAAGCTCGTGCGCCGCGGCCGGGTGAGGCTCAACGGCAAGCGGGTCCTCCGCTCCAACGGCGCGGTCCCCCGCGGGGCGGTGCTCGAGATCGCGCGGGAGGAGCCCGGGGGTCCGCAGGGTGGCGGCGGCCCGGCGGAGGCCACGGTCCTCCACGAGGACGCGGACCTCCTCGTGGTGGTGAAGCCGTCCGGCTGGCTCACCCACGCCGCGGACCGCGCCAGGGCCGCCGACC
>JASFWR010000371.1:0-3774 GCA_050049155.1 Planctomycetota bacterium
GGCTCGTCCGGTCGCCCGCACGGCGCCCGAACCGAGGATGCACGATGCGCGTTCCCTTCGCCACCCCGCCCGCCGCCGGGCGTCGGCCGCCGCGCCCGACCGTCGCGCCGAGCCCCGTCGGACCGAACCCCGTCGGACCGAACCCCGTCGGACCGAGCCATCGACCCGAGCGCCCCACCCGGGCCCGTGACCCCGGACGCTCGCCTACCTGAGGGCCCGCCGCGCCTTCGCGTAGAAGGGGGTGGACGTCCGGGCGTGGTCGATCGGGCCCCAGGCGGCGACCTTGGTGATGGCCCGGGCCGCGGCGCTGTCGGGGAACGACAGCACGGCGGGGCGGCGCATCTGCACGGCCTGGGAGATCACGGGGTCGGCGGGCACCCAGCCGATGAGCTCGGGCGCGTGCCCGAGGAACTTGTGGGAGGCCCCGCGGAACCGGTCCCAGGCGTCCATGGCCAGCCGCTCGTCCGGGGCCCGGTTGACCACGAGCCCCACGCGGACCTCCGGGTTCACCAGCTTGGCGCGCTTGTAGAGCGCGTATCCGTCCGAGAGCGCCGTGACCTCGTGGTTCGTGACCAGCACGAGGGTGCTCGTGGCCGCGAGGTGCGCCACGGTGCTGTAGCTGAGGCCCGCGCCGTGGTCGATCACGATCAGGTCGAACTCGTCCTCGAGGGGGCGGAGGGCCTTGAAGAGGCGATCGAGCTCCCGCCGGGTGGGATCGATGAGGGACTGTCGGCCGACGCCCCCGGAGAGCAGTTTCAGCCCGTGGGGCCCCTCGACGAGGGCCTCGCGCGCGGACACCTTGCCCTCCATCACGTGCCCGACGTCATGGGGCGGCGCAAGCCCCAGCAGCAGGTGGGCGTTGGCGAGGCCCGCGTCGAAGTCGATGAGGAGCACGCGCTCGCCGCGGCGGGCCCGGAGCAGCGCGAGGTTCGAGGCGAGGACGCTCTTGCCGGTCCCCCCCTTGCCGCTCGCGATGCAGACCACCCGCGCCGTCGTCGCCGACCGGATCCCGTCCACGAGACGCACCCGCTGCTCCGACTCCGCGGGACGGGCCACCACCGGCTCCGGCGCCGCCGCGGGGACGGTCCGCGTCCGAGCCGCTGCGGGGGTCGCGGTCGAGCTGGCGACAGGCGCCTCCTGGGCGGCCCCGCCCCCGTTGAGGCGACCCTGGCCGGGGTCAGCCGCCGCCGGTGTCCCAGCGGGCTCCGCAGCGGAGTCCCCCGCCGCGTGCTGTCGCAGCAGGGTGGTCATGCGATCCTCGCCCGACCACTCGCCGTCCCGTCCCGGTGCGGCCTCGGTCCCGTGCCCGACCCGCGCCTCGGAGTCCTGCCGCGCCTCGTTCCTCGCCGCGCCGGCCTCCGCCGAACGCTTCTTGCCGCGCCGGAAGGCGCGCAGGCGAGAGAACTGGAAGCGATTGAGCATGGGGATACGAAGCCCTGCCCGAACGCGAGGTGCGCGGCGGGACGGGGAGGCGCGCGGCATGGAGAGGCCGCGCGGTCACGAGATGGAAGGAGCGGGGAGACCCCGCGTCGGAGGGAGAGTCAGGCGAAGCGGGAGTCTTCGCCGATGCGATGGAGCTTGAGCACGTTCGTGCTGCGCGCGAAGCCTACAGGCACGCCGCCCACGAACACGACTCGGTCCCCCATCTTGACGATCTGGCGCGCGAGAAGCAGGTCCGCAGCCGTATCAATCATCGCCTCGAGGGTCGGCTCCTGCCGGAAGAGGAGGGGCCGGACGTGGGCCAGCACCGCCATCTGGCGCACGGAGTCGGGGCGGGGGCTCAGGGCGACGATCTCAGCGTCCGGGCGGAAGCGGGACAGGAGCCGCACCGTGTTCCCCGTCTCGGAGAAGCAGACGATGCGGTCCACGTCCACCTGGTTGGCCACGTGGACGGCCGCCATGGCCGTCGCGCGGGAGAAGTAGCTCTTCTCCGGGGCCGCCGAGAGCCGGGGCCGCCGGGCGTAGATGCTGGATTGCTCGGCGACCCGGGCGATGCGGGCCATGGTCGCCACCGCGTCCCGCGGGTGCTTCCCGACGGCCGTCTCCGCCGACAGCATGACGGCGTCGGTGCCGTCCAGGACCGCGTTGGCCACGTCGGTGACCTCGGCGCGGGTCGGACGGCCGGCCTCGATCATCGACTCCAGCATCTCCGTGGCCGTGATCGAGTAGACGCCCGCGAGCACCGAGCGACGGAGGATCTCCTTCTGGACGAGCGGCAGCTGCTCGAGGTCCAGCTCCACCCCCAGGTCCCCCCGGGCGACCATGAGGCCGTCGGTGGCCTCGAGGATCTCGTCCAGGTTCTTCAGCGCCGCCTTCCGCTCGATCTTCGAGACGAGCTGGATCCCGGGCGCGAGGCCCCGGATCTCCTCCAGCTCGCTGGCGTGGCCCACGAAGCTGATCCCCAGCATGTCGACCCCGAGCTCGCACGCGAGCTTGATCAGCTCACGGTCCTCGGCGGTGGGCAGGTCGTAGCGCACGTCGGAGTCGGGCAGGTGGACCCCCTTGCGGTTGCCCACGGGGCCCGCGCGGATCACCCGCGCCTCGACGGCCTCCTCGTCCACGGAGAGCGCCTCCAGCAGGACCTGCCCGTCCGCGAGGACGATGCGGTGGCCGGGGCGAACCGCATCGAGGAGGTCGTCGACGCCCACGAGCACCTCGCCCGGCCCGGCCATGCCCTGCCCCGGCCGGACGCGCACCGTGTCACCGTCCTCGAGCTGGATCGCGTCGTTCGGGAACATCCCCGTGCGCATCTTCGGCCCAGGCAGGTCCGCGAGGACGGCCACCGGGGTCATCAGGCGCGTGGACGCGGACCGGATCTTCTCCATCCGCCGGCGGTGGTCGTCCGCCGACCCGTGGCTGAAGTTCAGCCGCGCCACGGACATCCCCGCCTCGACCAGCTCGACGATGAGATCCTCCGACGCCGGGCCGATGGTGGCCACGATCTTCGTGAAGCGCGGCGGATCGACCCGCTGGGTCGAGGAGAGGAAGCGCGCGGGTAGTCGCCTGCGGCGCGGCGATTGGGCAGTCTGCATGGGAGCGGGGGTCGCCGCCGCCGGGGCCAGCGGGCGGGCCAGCGGGCAGGCCGACGGGGGAGGTCGGCGGGAGGCGGCAGCGAGAGGAAGGGCTCGGGGTAGGCGCGAGACCATAGCGCGCCGCGGCGGGCGGCGCGCCGGTCAGACGCCGGCTTCGAGGATGAGCTTCGGGATCTCCTGGTACGCGGGGAAGCGCCCGAGGTCGGCCTTGGAGAAGACCTGTCTCCCGTCGACCTCCACCTCGAAGCGGCCGCCGCTGCCCTCGACGAGGGTCACCGCGGCGTCGGGGAAGGCGCCCTTGATCTCAGCGGCCAGACCGGCCGCCTGCGGGGCGTAGTTTCACTGCGTGCAGAACTCGATGGAGACGTTCATGGGATCGCTGGGATGGGGCGCTCGGCCGGAGGGCCGTGGGACGGTCCGAATCGGATCCGGGACCGGGAGAGGAGCGCGGGGCAGGCCCCAGGCTCTGCTGCAGGGTGGGCGTGCCTCGCAGGGGGATTTGAGCAGACCAGGGGGGGCAGGGCCACGACCGAGGCCCCTCCGTCGTGGGACACTTGGGCGAGGCCCCCGGGGCCCGCTGCGCCATACGACCGCACCGCGCCGGGCGCGCCCAGGCGCCCGGCGGCATTGACGCGGTCGAAACATCGCCGAAGCCCCGATTTTGGGACCTTTAAGGAACCGCTCCGCGTCCCAACGGAGCGACGACCGCTCCCCGCTCCGCACCGCGCGCCGCGGAGGCCGG
>JASFWR010000372.1:0-3772 GCA_050049155.1 Planctomycetota bacterium
CCAGCAGATGCCCCGTGGAGCGGTCCACCGTGAGGGGCATGGTGGTGGTGGCGAAGGACCCCGCCCGGCCGCGCAGGGCCGGGTCGATGAGGCCCCGCTCCTTGGTGATCTCGCGGGTCCAGCGCACCGCGCCGGTCGCGGCCTCGAGGGCGAACAGCCGCACCTCGTCCGCGTGGTCCGTGGCGTCGTGGGTCGCGTCCCCGATGCCCCGCGCGAGGACGAGGAGCGCGTCGTCGACCATCACCGGTCCCGGCTGGAACTCCCACCCGCGGCCGAAGGTCCAGCCCTCCGCCACGCCGCCCGCGGCCCCGCCGCCCGGCGCGGCGGGGAGGTCGCCGCGGTCCTGCTTGCGCGCGGGGCGCAGCACGACGTACCCGTCTCGCATCACCCACAGCGGGTCGAGGCCGTGCTCGCTCGGCGTGTGCTCGACCACCCCGAGCGCGTTGCCCGCCGGCGGGACCTCGATGTCCAGGAACGGTCGCCGCCGGTCCGCGCGGCCGAAGACCAGCGCCACGCGGCGGCCGTCCGTGGCGGGGTAGGACTTCCACCCGCCCGCCGAGGAGGACGCGCGCACCAGCGGCCGGTTCGTGCCGAAGATCACGTCGAGCGACGTGCGCTGGTGGTCCTTCCAGCCGACCGTCTCCGACTCGGCGAGGAGCAGGAGCCCGTGGGCGCCCTGGACGAGGACGCTGCCGTCGACGAGGAAGGCCGCGCCCGAGCCGAGGCCGCGGCCGAAGGGCTCCTTGGGCGTGCGCGCGAGCCCGGAGATGCGGTGCGCCCCCGAGAGGCGCAGGGCCGGGGGCTCGCCGGTCGGTCCGGCGCCCTCGGCGGGGCGCTCGTTCGGGCCTGCGGCCCCGAGCGCGGGCTGCGGGGCGGAGTGGTCGCCCACGAAGACGGCGCGGAGCAGGCGCGCCGCCTGGCCACGGCGCCGGTCGATCGCGGCGGCCAGCGCGGCGCGCCGGTCCGGCGCCCAGCGTCCGTCCCCGAGGTCGAGGTGCCGCGCCGCCCGGTCCGACCAGACCGCGGCCGCGCTCGGGCGACCGCGCTCCAGCTCGAGGTCGGCGAGGGCGAGGGCGGCGCGTGCCGCGGCCGAGGTCGCCGGGAACGTCCGCTCCACCTCCCCGATACCCGCCATGGAGGTGTCCTCCCGGGAGAGCTCGCGCGCGAGCGCCGCGTCGGCCTGGGCCGCGAAGCGATCGATCCACGCGCCGAGGTCACCCGGCGGGATGGCGGCCAGCCGCCGCTGCACCGCCGCCGCCGCGCCCTCCGAGCGCCGCTCGTGGGTGCCGCCGGGATCCGGGAGCCAGGTGCGCCGGGCCTCGGGGTCGGGCAGGAGCCGCAGCCCGTCCCCGGGCGCCGACAGCAGCAGCGCGTTGCGCCAGGCGTCGAACGCCTGGGCGCGCGAGGACCGCCGCTCCGCCTCGGTCGCCGCGAGCGAGGCGTCCCACGCGTCGTCCCCGGCGCGGAGCGCCGCGGCCGCGACCTGCTGGTCGGGCAGGGGGGTGCTGTTCCGCAGCGAACCCTCGTCCTCGGCCGCGGCCGCGGCGGCGGTCACGAGCCCGAGGAGTGTCGTGCGGAGGACGCCCATGGTGCGCTCACGATGCCACGAACCTCGCCGCGGCGCGAGCGCGTGCTCGAGGCCCCGTCAGCGGTGGCCGGTGCGCAGGGACCGGTCAGCGCGCGCGCGCGTCCCCGTTCTCAGCGTCCCCTTCCCCGGCGTCCCCATCCTCGGCTCGCTCGTTCGCGCGCCGCACCCGCTCACGGTAGACGGGGTCCTCCCAGGCTCGGCGCTCCGCCGACATCTCCTCGAAGGCCTCGGTCGTGGCGTCGTGTCGCTCCTCGACCGCGGGGCGCTCCTGCTCCAGCCGCCGCTGCTCGGCGAGGGCCGGCCGCAGGCCGCCGATGCTCACCTGCCAGAACAGGAGCGCGGGGACCCACACGGGGGACCAGCTGACGGCCCGCCCGAGGAGGCGGAGGGGCAGGGGGGCGGGCTCGGGGCGGACGGGGGCCATGGGGCGGGCAGCATGGGAAACCGGGACCCGTCACATCAAACGAATAGGCGGGCTCCCGCTGAGGGAGCCCGCCCACCTTGCGAGGCCCTGGCGCCGCGCGCCTTTGGTCCAGGGACTTAGGGCCTTCAGCTCAGGGAGCGCTGGTCAGGTCGCGCGGCCCGTAGCGGCCGCTGGCGCCGAGCTCCTCGGCGATCCGGAGGAGGCGGTTGTACTTCGCCACGCGGTCGCTTCGGCACGGGGCGCCCGTCTTGATCTGACCAGCGTTGGTGGCGACGGCGAGGTCCGCGATGGTCGTGTCCTCCGTCTCGCCCGAGCGGTGGGAGATCACGCAGCGAAGGCGGTGACGGTGGGCCAGCGCGATGGTCGCGAGGGTCTCGGACAGGGTGCCGATCTGGTTGACCTTGATCAGGATCGCGTTGCCCGCGCCGCGCTCCATGCCCTCGCGGAGCCGCTTCACGCTGGTCACGAAGAGGTCGTCCCCGACGATCTGGACGGTGTCCCCGATGGCGTTGGTGACGCCGGTCCAGCCGTCCCAGTCGTCCTGGTCGTGGGTGTCCTCGATGGAGAAGATGGGGTACCGGTCGGAGAGGTCCTTGTAGTAGGCGCTCAGCTCGTCGCTGCTGAGGGCCTTGCCGTCCACGTGGTACTTACCGTCCTTGTAGAACTCGCTCGAGGCGGCGTCGATGGCCAGCTTGATGTCGCGGCCCGGCTGGAGCCCGGTGGACTCCACGGCCTCGACGATGAGCTCGAGGGCCTTCTCGTTGGACTCGAGGTCCGGGGCGAAGCCGCCCTCGTCGCCGACCGCCGTGTTCAGCCCGCGGCTCTTGCACACCCCCTTTAGGGCGTGGAAGACCTCGACGCCCATGCGTAGCCCCTCGCCGAAGGAGGTGGCGCCCATGGGCATGACCATGAACTCCTGCAGGTCCACGTTGTTGTCGGCGTGCTCGCCGCCGTTGAGGATGTTCATCATCGGCACGGGGAGCACGTGGGCTGCCGCGCCGCCGAGGTAGCGGTACAGGGGGAGCCCGCACTCGTCCGCGGCCGCGTGGGCGTTGGCGAGGGAGACCGCGAGGATGGCGTTGGCGCCCAGGCGGCTCTTGTTCTCGGTGCCGTCGAGCTCGATCATCGCCCGGTCCACCGCGCCCTGGTCCAGGGCGTCCTCCCCGGCGAGGTGGTCGGCGAGCTCCGTGTTGACGCTCTCGACGGCCTTCAGGACGCCCTTGCCCCCGTAGCGCCCCTCGCCGTCGCGCAGCTCGTGGGCCTCGTAGATCCCCGTGCTGGCGCCGGAGGGGACCGCCGCCCGACCGTAGGCGCCGGAGGACAGGAGCACCTCTGCTTCGATGGTCGGGTTGCCGCGCGAGTCGAGGATCTCGCGTCCGTGAATGCTGACGATTTCGCTCATGGCGCGGATCCTATCGGTCGCGGCGGCCCCGGGGCATCCCCGGCGGGTAATCTCGTGCGCGAGATGTCGCCCTCACCCAAGATCCCCCGCCGTCCGATCAAGCTTCTGCCCAACGCCCTGACCCTGGCCAACGCCGGGCTCGGGCTGCTCGCGATCTCCAAGGCGATCGACGCGCTCGCCCGCAGCGCGGAGCAGGCGGTCTTCGAGCAGAACCTCGAGACGGCCTGCTGGCTCATCCTGGCGGCCGGCGTCTTCGACCTCCTCGACGGGAAGGTCGCGCGGCTCACCAACAGCTTCAGCGACCTGGGCGCCCAGCTGGACTCCCTGGCGGACGCCGTCACCTTCGGGGTGGCCCCCG
>JASFWR010000373.1:0-3764 GCA_050049155.1 Planctomycetota bacterium
CCGCGAGGGGCGACCCGTCCGCGCCGCAGCCCTCGGCCAGGGCGGCCCCCGGGTTGCGGTCATCGCGGCCATCCACGGGGACGAGCCCGAGGGGCTCCGGCACGTCCCCTCCCTCGTCGACCTGCTCGCCCGGGCGCCGGCGACGGTCGCGCTCTACGAGGACGCCAACCCGGACGGCACCGCGGCCTCGCGCCGCCGCACCGCGGGCGGCGTGGACCCCAACCGCAACTGGCCCGCGGCCAACTTCTCCCCCGCGCCGTCCAGGGGCCCCCGCCCCCTCAGCGAGCCCGCCGTGGCCCACGTCCACCGGGACCTGGTCCGCTTCGACCCCGAGCTCGTGGTCGTGCTGCACTCCGCGCGCAGCGGCCCCTTCGTGAACTTCGACGGGCCCGCCGAGGGACACGCCCGCCGCTTCGCCCGGGCCGCGGGCGCTCCCTGGGGCGTGCGCCCGTCCATGGGCTACCCCACCCCGGGCTCCCTCGGATCGTGGATGGGCGTCGACCGCGGCGTGCCCATCCTGACCGTCGAGTTCCGCAGGGGCGCCCCGCCCTCGGAGACGGGGCCGCCCCTGCTGCGAGGCCTGCGAGCGCTGCTCCTCGAGGGGCCCCTCGAGGACGACCGGCCGCGCGTGGACTGACGCTGGAACGGCCCGCGCCCCGCGCCGCCGCGCCGGCGAGGGCGGGGGACGCGGGGCGCAGGGCGCAGGGCCTCGAGGTGTGGGGCCTCGAGGTGTGGGGCCTCGGGCTGCGGACCTCAGATGGAGTCGAAGCCCCAGGCGTACGGCTCGATCGGGAGCAGCGGGAGCTCGACGCCGATCTCGGCCTCGACCACCGTCGTGACGCGCCGGTCCCCGCGCGGCGGGCAGAGCGCCAGCAGCACCTCGTGGTCCGCCAGCGTGATGGTGCCGGACGGGCCGGTGAGGGCGAGCGCCTGGTCCCCGGCCACCTGGACCGTGACGGTCTCGGGCGTCAGCTGGGCGAAGGTGCGGGCGAGGGCGTGGATGTCCGCGATCCGCGCCATGGCGAGGATGCCCTTGGCGCCGAGGGAGCGGATGAAGGTGAAGAAGGCGACGAAGTTGGCCTTCGACTCCGGGACCATGATGAAGAGCCGGTCGTTGTGCTCGCGGGTGGCCTCCCAGTGGGCGGCCACGATCGGGAGGACGTCCTCGGCGGAGCCGGCCCACTCGTGCACGCAGTGGGCGAGGTCCTCGCCGCGGCCGACGCAGGCGTAGCCGGTCACCTCACCGTCCACCTCACGCACCAGGGCGCGCACGCCCGGGGTCTCCAGCATGGTGCGGGTCTCCGCCTCCGTGCGCTGCACCCGCGCCTCGTGGGTGCAGTACAGGGCGTGGACCGCCGCCAGGTCCCGGGCCTCCATGGGCCGCACGTCGGCGGCGTCGGGCAGCAGAAAGGCGTTGTTCTCGTTCACCACGAAGACGTTCTCGGTGCCGAAGGGCACCCAGCTGCGCTCCTGGTACCACTCGGGCTCGTCCGCCCAGAGCAGCGCGATGGCCGCCCCGGCCTCGGCGGCACGGGCGATGGCCCGCTCCACGACCGCCGTGCCGTGGCCGGCGCCGCGCCGGTCGGCGCGGGTCGCCACCGATCCGACGAGGGCGATGGGCAGCTCGAGCCCGCCCACGACGAGGTCGCGGCGGAGCCACGCGCAGGTGGAGGCCACCTCACCCTCGGTCTCGATGAGCTCGACCTGCCCCGTGGCGTCGGAGCCGAAGAGCAGCGGATACTCGGCGGCCATGGGGCGGCCGTCCCGCAGGACGGTCTGCATGAGGCCGAGCGCGGCGTCGGTGCGAGTGGTGGTGGGGGTGGTGGTCATTGCTTGGCGTTGGCTTGAGAGTCGGGGTCGGCGGTGGTCGCCGTGGCGTCGTTGCGCTGGTTCGAGGCCCGGTAGGCCTCGATCAATTCGGTGCCCAGCGACACCGCCTCCTCCACGGAGGCTCGGGCGCTCAGGACGGCGTCGCCGAGGCGGCTGGGGTCGTCGAGGTTCTCGGAGGCTTCTCCGAGCGCCCTCGTCTTCTCCTCCAGCCGTTCGAGGATGGCCCTGAAAGCCGCGCCGGCCTTCGCGTCGTTGTTGGGAGCGGACGGGGCCCCCTCAGCAGGGGCGCCCGCGCGGCTCTGGGTCGTGGGATCGATCGACATCGGCGATTCCTTGAGGAGTTTCAGGGCGAATCAGAGGAAGCGCAGCAGGCTCTGCTGCATGAGGCGGGAGCCCGTGGCCTGGGCGAGCTGGAGGGTCTGCTCGGACCGCTGCAGGTCGAGGGCGACCTCGGAGAAGTCCGCGTCCTCGACGTTGGAGATCAGCCCGCGGACGGTGACGTCCAGGTCCTCGAGGCGGCTCGAGGCGATCTCCAGCTGCTGGGCGGCGGTGCCCAGCTTCCCGAGGGCGACGACCATGTCGCCCTCGCTGCGGTCCAGCTCGCCGAGGCGGGTCTGGAGCCGCTCGGAGAGCAGCTGGCGGTCCGTGCCCTCCGGCATGCGCAGGTCGGCGACCGCGCCGCGAATGGTCTCGAAGATCCCCGGGGTGCCCGCGAAGGTCACGAGGTCGCTGCCGGCCACCTGGAGGCCCGTGGTGTCCACGTGCAGCCGCGCTCCGGTGGTCTGGCTGCGGAGCAGCAGGTCGGTCTCGGTGAGGTTGACCGGGGTGAAGTTGACCCCGTCGATGGAGACCGACGCCGACCCGGCCACCGTGGTGGTCAGGTCCCCGCCGCCCCAGCCGCTCAGGTCGAGGCCCACGGTCGCGCCGTTCTCGTCGGTGACCGTGAGCGAGGCCGGCGCGGGGACCGGGATCTCCACCGGCGTGCCCGTCCCGAGCTGGACGGTGCGGTCCGCGCCGCTCACCACGAGGGGTTGAGCGCCGACCAGGGTGTCGTCGAGGTCCAGCAGCGCGACCCCCGCGCCCATGGCCCCCGTCGTCCCGGTCTGGTCGACGATGAGCTCCGCGTAGCCCACGCCCGTGTCGGCCGTGGCGCCGCTGGCGATCCCCGTGGTGCCGGTGAGCTCGGTGTCCGAGTAGTCGAACTTCTCGAAGACCTCCTTGCCCGAGACGTTGATGGCGACGTCGGCGTCGCGGCCCGTCTGGATCCGCTGGCGCTGGTCGTTCCCGCGGAAGACGACGCGCGTCTCCCCGTTCACGCTCTCCTCCCGGAAGGGCAGCTCGTCCGTCGCCGTCCCCGCGAAGAGGAAGCGGTCCCCGGCCCGGGTGTTGGCGATGTCCATGAGCTGCCGCTCGAGCAGCTCCATCTGGGTCGCCACCGACGAGCGGTCCTCCGCGCTCAGGGAGCCGTTCATCCCCTGGATCATCAGCGCGCGGAGGTCCGCCACGAGGTTGATCCCGTCCTGGAGGCGCGAGGAGGCCTGCTCCACCACCGGCCGCGCCGAGGCGGTCGAGGTCGAGTAGGCCTCGATCGCGCCGCGCTGGCGCCGCAGGGAGAGGGACACCGAGGTGCCCACCGGGTCGTCGGAGGAGCGCACGATGCGGCGGCCGCTGGAGGCCTGCTCCTGCGCGCGGATCAGCCGCGACGTGTTGCGCGCGATGCCGTTCTGGATGAGGTCGAAGATTCGCCCCTGGGTCGGTCGGATGCTCATGTCGTTCTCCGCGCTCAGACGAGCGCCATCACCGTGTCGTTGAGCTGGCCGACCACCTGCAGGAAGCGGGCCGCCGCCTGGTAGGTCTGCTCGTACTCGATCATCTTCACGAGCTCCTCGTCGACGTTGACGCCGGAGACCTGCTCGCGCTGCTGCTCGAGGCTC
>JASFWR010000075.1:0-12212 GCA_050049155.1 Planctomycetota bacterium
CGACCTTGACCAGGATGCGCCGCGCCTTGCTCACAGGAGCCCCCAGGTCTCGTCGAAGCCGAGCACCGCGTTCATGTTCTGGAGCGCCTGACCGGCGGCGCCCTTCACGAGGTTGTCGATGGCCGAGGTCACGACCACCGCCCCGTCCACGTCGGCCACGGACAGGTGGCAGTGGTTGGTGCCCGAGACGTCCGCCGTGCGGGCCTGCTCCCCCATGACGTGGACGAAGGGCTCGCCCGCGTAGGCCGCCTCCAGGGCCTCCCGCGCCTCGGAGAGGCCCGTGCCCGCGGCCGGGTCCACGTAGACCGTGGCCAGCATGCCCCGGAACATCGGCGCCAGGTGGGGCACGAAGGAGACCTTGCAGGGCGCCGCGGCGCCCCCGAGCCGGGACAGGATCTCCGGCGAGTGCCGGTGGTTCCCAACCCCGTAGGCGCGCATGGTCTCGTTCACGTTGCCGTAGAGGGTCACGTCGCTGGGCGACTTGCCCGCGCCGGAGACGCCGCTCTTCGCGTCCACCACCACGCGGCTCCCCTCCGCCACCAGGCCCGCGTGGACCAGGGGCAGCAGGGCCAGGAGGGTGGCGGTCGGGTAGCAGCCCGGGTTGGCCACGAGCCGCGCGCCCTGGAGGGCCTCGCGCTCGTGCTCCGTGAGCCCGTAGCGGGCCGCGTCGCAGAGCTGGGGCTGCGGGTGCGTGACGCTGTAGACGCGCTCGAACTCCGCGGGGTCCGCGAAGCGGTGGTCCGCGGAGAGGTCCACCACGAGCGGGGCGGCGGGGCCGTCCAGCGCGGCCTTGGCGACGGGCACCCCCACCGTGTGGGGCAGGCAGGTGAAGACGACGTCGTGGTCGCGGCCGAGGGCGTCGAGGTCCAGGGGCACGGCCGTCCACTCGCCGCGGGCGTCCAGGGTCGCGGCCTCGCCGCCCTCGCGCGCCGACATGGCGGTGATGGACTCGATCCCTGGGTGCCGCTTGCACAGCCCGAGCAGCTCCCGACCGGCGTAGCCGGTGGCGCCCACGACGGCGACCCGCGTCACGCCGACACCCCCGCCGAGCGCGCCAGGCGGTCGAAGTCCGCCACCAGCTCCCGGGCGGCCCGGTTGCTCGGCGCGATGATCAGGATGGTGTCGTCCCCCGCGATGGTGCCGATCATGTCGGTGCGGCCCGAGCCGTCGAGCACCACGGCGAGGGGGGACGCCCCGCCGGGAGGGGTCCGGAGCACCACGAGGTTCTGGGCGGCGCGGGCCGAGACCAGCCAGCGACCGAGGGCGTCCACCAGGGGGCTGGCCGAGGCGGCGGGGACCACGTAGCCCGCGGCGCCCTTGACCGCGCCGAGCTCCTTGAGGTCCCGGGAGAGCGTGGCCTGGGTGACGTCGACCCCCCTGGCCGCCAGCGCGTCCACGAGGGACTGCTGGCTGGAGCCGTGGCCCTCGGCGATGAGCTCGACCACGAGGGAGCGCCGTTCGGCGGCGGTGGAGATGGATGACTGCATAAATCCGAACCTTCGGGCGCATATTCATGCAGCGACTCCCCGGGGGCGCAACCCGGATTCCTGGGAATCTGCCGCTACAACAGGACCCATGAAGCGCCCCCGACGGTCCACCTCCTCGCCCCGCCACGTCGGCGCGTCCCGGCGCGCCCGGCCCCACCGGGCCTCCGCGGCCCTTGCCGCCGCCGCCCTCGCCCTCGCGGCCTGCGCGGCCCCGACCGCCCCCGCGCCGGGCGAGCCCCCCCTCCCGGACGCCCCGGACGGCGGCGCCCCGGCGCCCGTGGCGACCTCCCTGCTCGGCGCCCCGCTCGTGCCCTCGCCCCTCCCGCCCCGGACCCGACGCCGGCTCGAGCTGGACCTGGAGTCGGCGCGGATGGCCTTCGAGGACGACCCCACCGAGCTCCGGGCCGTGTGGGTCGGCCGGCGCCTCGCCTACCTCGGCCGCTACGACGAGGCCATCGACTGGTACCGCGCGGCCCTCCGCGACCACCCGCGGAGCTACCGGCTGCGCCGGCACCTCGGGCACCGGCTCATCACGGTCCGCCGGATCGACGAGGCCGTCGACGCCCTCACGGTGGCGCGCGCGCTCGCCGCGAGCGCGCCGAACCGCGTCGAGCCGGACGGCGCCCCCGGCCCGACCGGGGAGCCGCGCAGCACGACCCACGGGAACATCGACTACCACCTCGCCCTCGGCCACTACGCCCGCGGCGAGTTCGACGCCGCCGCCGACCTCTGGCTGGGGTGCGCGCGCCGCTGGGCGACGAACGACGACTCGCGGGTGGCCGCGATCCACTGGGCGTACATGAGCCTGCTCCGCGCGGGGCGCACGGCGGAGGCCGCCCGCGCCCTCGACCTCGTCGGCCCCGAGCCGGACGTGATCGAGAACTTCGCGTACCTCGACCTCGTCGAGCTCTACCGCGGGGACGTGTCGGCCGAGGCGCTCCTCGAACGGGACTCCCCGGGCGCGGCCCTCGAGTACGGCCTCGCCCGCCACCTCATCCGGACCGGGGACACCGTCCGCGGCGAGCGGATGCTGGAGGCGCTCACCGCGCGCCCCGACTGGCCGGCCTTCGGGGTCCTCGGCGCCGAGGCGGACCTCTCGCGGCGCTGAGCGCGGGCCCGCGCCCCGATCCGGGACGAAGATCCACACCCGCGCGAACCTCATCGCCCATGGGACCGTCCACCATGGGACCCCCGTGGCACCCTTCGGTCGACGGACGGCCCCGCACACCTCCCATGCACCCCCACCATCGCCCCCTCGCGGCCCTCGTCGCGGCCCCCCTCGCCGCGCTGGCGCTCGCCGTCCTCCTCGGGGAGGCGCCGAGGTCCTCCTCCGGAACGCCCTCGCCGAGCCCATTCCCGGGCGCGCCCCTCGCGCCGCCGACGGACCCCCGGGGCGAGGGTGAGGGCGAGGAGGGCGACAGCCGGGCCGAGCGCGCCCGGTGGGTCGAAGAGCTCCACCTGGCGGCCCCCGGCGTCGACTGGCGCGAGGTGGAGCGCGCCAACCAGGCCGCGGAGCTCGCGCGCCGCAACGAGGCGGCGCTGCTGGACGGCGGCGGCTCGACCCCTTGGGTCTGGGACGAGGTGGGCTCCAGGAACCAGGCGGGCCACACCCGCTGCGCCGCGCTCGGCGCCACCCGCGCGTCGGGGAGGTACCTGTACGTGGGCTCCGCCGGCGGAGGCCTGTGGCGCGGCCGCGAGGACGGCACGGGGTGGACGCCCCTCTCCGACAGCGTCTACGGCGGGGTGGACGACGTGGTCGCCATCGAGCCGGTGGACCTGGCCCAGGACGACATCCTGGTCATGCGCCGCGGCACCTCCGTGCTGCGCAGCGCGAACTCGGGGCTCACCTGGGAGCCCGTGAACGGCCTCGGCGACCTGACCGGCGCCCGGCGCATGGTCCGCGCGGCGGACCCCCTCCAGACGATCTACCTCTTCGGCTCCGCCGACGTCCCCGGGGTCGGGGACAAGAGCGCCCTCTACGCCTCCATCGACGAGGGACGCAGCTTCTCCCTGCGCCACTCCTGGGGGACGCGGTGGAGCGGCGACCTCTGGGTCCCGCGGACCACGGCCCTCGGCGGCAGCGCCGTGTACGTCCTCCAGCGCGGGCGGATCTTCGTCTCCACCGACGGCGGCTTCAGCTTCGGGCCCGGGCTGGACGTGGACACCGCGGCGAACGCCGGGGACATCGTCGGCTCCGAGGCGGGGGGGCCGACGCTCTACCTCGCCCTGCGCCAGGGCAGCGGCAGCTGGGACCTCCACCGCTCCGACGACGCGGGACAGTCGTCCGTCTTCGTCCGGACGCTCAACAGCTTCTGGGGCAGCACCCAGTCCATGGCGGCCCTGGCCCACGACCCCACGCGCCTCATCTACGGCGGGGTCGAGGCGTGGGTCTCCACCGACAGCGGCGCCACGGCCTCGCGGATCAACACCTGGGGCTCGTACTACGGGGACCCCGCGAATCGCCTCCACGCCGACATCCGCGGCATGAGCGCCCTCGTGGACCGCGACGCGCCCGGTGAGCCCGACCTCGTCTTCTTCAACACGGACGGGGGCACGTACGTGAGCGAGGACGGCGGCGGCACGGTACGCAACCTGAGCCTGGAGGGCCTGGGTGTCGGGCAGTTCTACTCCACCCACACCTCGGTCCTCGACCCGCGGCGCATCAGCGGCGGCACCCAGGACCAGGGGTACCAGGTGGGGATGCTGGACGTGACGGCCACGGGGCCGGGGCCCACCACGGACTTCGATCAGCTGATCAGCGGGGACTACGGCCACCTGGTCAGCGGGGACGGGACCCACGACCTCGTCTACTCGACCTACCCAGGCTTCATCCTCGTCCAGGACGGCGAGGTGAACCCGGTGCTCCGCACCCTCGACTTCCCCGCGGGCTCCAACCAGCTGTGGCTCCCGCCCGTGGTCGCCGACCCGACCGACCCGGACGAGTTCTTCTTCCTCGCCGACAGGCTGTACCGCTACCAGCGCCCCATGGCGGCGTGGACCCCCACCATCTGGTCCAACGAGGACTTCTCGACGGGGGGCAGCAGCTACCTCTCCGCCCTCGCCTTCGCGCCCTCGGCGCCGAGCCGGGCGTACGCGGTCACGAACAACGGCCGCCTCCACCACTCCAACGACGGCGGGGTGACCTGGTCGCCGTCCTGGACGAACAGCGGGCCCGGCTCCCACTACTTCTACGGCTCGGCCCTGCTCGTCGACCCCCAGGACCCCGACCACGCCTTCGTCGCCGGCTCCGGATACGGCAACCCCGCGGTCCGCGAGACGGTCGACGGGGGCCAGACCTGGCAGGCACGCTCCAACGGGCTGCCCAGCACGCTCGTGCACGACATCGCCTGGTCGCCGGACGGGAGCGGGGACCTCTTCGCGGCGGCGGAGGCGGGCGCCTACCACTACGACGCCGCCTCCGGCACCTGGAGCAACGCCATGGGGACCGAGGCGCCGGCCACCAACTACTGGTCGGTGGAGACCGTGCCGGCCGCCCAGCGGGTGCGCTTCGGGACCTACGGCCGCGGGATCTGGGACCTGACGCTCCTCACCGGGGGGGGCGACGTCGGGATCCCGATCTGCTCGCCCGCCATCGCCAACGTCACCGGCGTCCCCGGCGTCATCCGCGCCCTCGGCAGCCCCTTCGTCGCGGACAACGACCTGACCCTCGTGGCGGAGTCGCTCCCGCCGAACTCCCTGGGGTTCTTCCTGGCCTCCCCCACCCAGGGCCACATCCCGAACCCGGGCGGCTCCATCGGCGTCCTCTGCCTCGGCGGGCCCTTCGGGCGGTACCAGTCCCTGGCCCAGAGCTCGGGCCTCCTGGGCACCATCGCGATCCCCGTGGACACCGGAGCCATCGCCCAGCCCGCGGGACCGGTGGCCGGCGAGCCCGGTGAGACCTGGTTCTTCCAGGCGTGGTACCGGGACACGGTGCTCTCCATCCCCACGTCCAACTTCACGGACGCGGTGGCGGTGCGGCTCCGCTAGGCCGCCGGGCGGCTCGAGGGCCCCCTCATCCCAGCACCCGGCTCACCCCAGCACCCACCTCACCCCAGCACCACGTCGAGCGCCTCCACCAGGCGCTCAACCTCGGCGGGGCTGTTGTAGTGCACGAGGCTCACCCGGACGACGCCGTCGCGGTCCAGCAGCCCGAGGTCGCGGATCAGCCGGTAGGCGTAGAAGTGGCCGTAGCGCACGGCGACGCCGCGCTCGTCCAGGAGCGGCGGGATCTCGCTGGAAGCCCGCCCCTCGACGGTGAACGAGACCGTGGGGACCCGCCGGGCGCCGTCCGGCGAAGGGTCACCGACGAGCGTCACGGACGGGTGCCCCACGAGGAACTCGAGCAGGGGCGTCACCAGGCGCTCCTCGTGGGCCGCGATGGCGCGGAACGCGCCGTCGACGGAAGGGTCGCCGGCCCGCGCGCCCACGCCCTCGAGGTACTCGACGATGCCGGCCAGGGACGCGACGAGCTCGTAGTTCACCCCGCCGGGCTCGAACTTGCCGGGCAGCGCGTCCGGCGCCACGAAGAAGTGGTTCGTCCCCCGGGCTTCCAGGAGCGCCTCCCGACGCCCGAACATCACGCCCACGTGGGGCCCGTAGACCTTGTAGAGGCTCGCGAAGTAGAAGTCGACGCCGAGCGCGCGCACGTCCACGCGCCGGTGAGGTGCGTAGGCCACCGCGTCCACGCAGGTCATGGCCCCCGCCGCCCTCGCCACCGCGACGCACGCCTCCACGTCCGTGATGGAGCCCACGATGTTCGAGCAGTGGGTGAACGCCACCATGCGGGTCCGCTCCCCCACCAGCTCCCCGAGGTCCTCGGGGTGGAGCCGGTGGGTGTCCGGCCGGACGCGCCACTCACGCACGACGATGCCCGTATCCTCCAGGCGCCGCCACGCGCCGATGTTGGTCTCGTGGTCGACGTTGGTGACGACCACCTCGTCGCCCTCCGACCACCCCGCGCGCAGGGCCGCGGCGAGCTGGTTCACGAGGGCCGTGGACGACGCGCCGAGGACGACCTCCTCCGGGGTCGCGCCGAGGAGCGCCGCGGCGGCGGACCGGCCCGCGGCCACGGCCGCGCTGGCGTCGGCGGAGAGCGCGTAGCTCGCCCCGAGCTGCACGGGCAGCCGGGACATGTGGTCGCGCACCCGGTCGACGACCTGACGGCAGGGGGCGCTCCCCCCGGCGTTGTCCATGAGCACCCAGGGGGAGTCGAGGGCGGGGAACTGGGCGCGGACGTGGTCGAGGTCGAGCATCGCGGGAGGGCGGGGAGGGGCGAACGTGCCCCAAGGGTGACCCGCCGCGGCGCGCCCGTCACGCCCCGCCCCCGAGACCCTCCGAACCCCTCGCCCCGATCCGGGCTTCGCGGGCCCCCGAGGGTCCCCGCGCCGCCCCGGCCCGCTAGACTCCGCGCCCGATGTCGCTCCTCATCCTCGAAGACGTCAAGAAGCACTTCGGCGCCCAGGAGGTGCTGCGCGGTGCGTCCCTGACCATCGACCCCGGCCAGAAGATCGGGATCGTGGGGCGCAACGGCGGGGGGAAGACCACGCTCTTCCGGATGATCGCCGGCGAGGAGTCGCCGGACTGGGGCTCCGTCCGGGTGCGCAAGAAGGCGCGCCTCGGCGTGGTGCCCCAGCGCCCCGAGTTCGGGGAGGGCGAGACCGCCCGCGACTACGTGGCCACGGGCCTCGACGAGCTGCACCGCACGATCGAGCGCTACGAGGCCTGCGCCGAGGAGATGGGCGCGGCCGAGGGCGACGAGCTCGAGCGGCTCATGAGCGAGCACGACCGGCTCGGCAGCAGGATCGAGGAGCTCGGCGGCTGGGACACGGAGCGCAAGGTGGAGACGGTCCTCGGCGGCATCGGGCTCCCCGAGACCCACTGGGACCGGGAGGCCCGGCTGCTCTCGGGCGGGGAGAAGAACCGCGTGGCGCTGGCGCGCGAGCTGATCGGCGGCCACGACCTGCTCCTCCTGGACGAGCCCACGAACCACCTCGACCTCGAGGGCATCGAGTGGCTGGAGCGCTACCTGAAGGACCTGCCCACTGGCGTCCTGATCGTGAGCCACGACCGCCGGCTGCTCACCAACTGCATCGACCGCATCGTCGAGCTCGAGCGCGGCCGGCTGGTGGCGTACGCGGGCAACTACCCGAAGTACCTCCAGCTGAAGGCGGAGAAGTTCGAGTCCGAGCAGCGGGCCTGGGAGCAGCAGCAGGAGCTGCTCCGCAAGGAGGAGTCGTTCATCAAGAAGCACATGGGGAGCCAGCGCACCGCCGAGGCCAAGGGCCGGGCGAAGAAGCTCTCCCACATCGAGCGGCTCGAGAAGCCCCACCACGACGTGCGGAGGCCGCGGATCAAGGCGCCCGAGGCGGCCCGCGGCGGCGAGCGCGTCCTCCACACCGAGCGCCTCTCGGGCGGCTACGAGGACAACGTCCTGCTGGAGGACGTCGACATCCGCATCGGCCGCGGCGAGCGCGTGGGCATCGTCGGCCCGAACGGCGCCGGCAAGTCGACGCTCATGAAGATCATCTCCGGCAAGCTCGCCCCCCTCTCCGGGGAGGTCGTCCGGGGGCACGGGGCGCGGGTCGCCTACTACGACCAGGACACCTCCCACCTGCGCGACGACCACACGCCCCTCGAGGAGGTGCGCCGCCACTACCCGGAGATGACGGAGCAGGAGATCCGGAACCACCTCGCCCTGTTCCTGTTCCGGGGCGACGAGGTGGAGAAGGTGATCTCGACCCTGTCGGGCGGCGAGCGCGCGCGCCTCTCCCTCTCGCTCCTGGTGCTGACCCGCCCGTCCTGGTTCGCCCTGGACGAGCCCACCAACCACCTGGACCTCGCGAGCCGCACCTCCCTCGAGGAGATGCTCGGGGAGTTCCAGGGCGCCATCGTGTGCATCAGCCACGACCGGGAGTTCCTGGACGGCATCTGCACGAAGACCATCGAGGTCAGCGCCGAGGGGGTCCACGAGTTCGACGGGAACTACTCGGCCTGGCGCGACGCCAAGCTGGCCGAGCGCGAGGCCGCCCAGGCCCGCAAGGCCGAGAAGGAGGCCGCCCAGCGCAAGGCCGCGCGGGAGCGCGAGGAGGCCGAGCGGCGCCGGACGGGTGGGAAGGCGGCTCCCGGCGGGAAGGGCTCCCCCGGGGCGAAGGGCGGCGGCAAGAAGGGCGGCGGCAAGGGCCCACGGAACCCCTACATGTTCGAGAAGCTGGAGAAGCGGATCATGGAGCTGGAGCAGGAGCTCGAGGAGCTCAACGCCTCCATGGCCACGGAGGAGGTCTACACGGACGCGGACCGGCTCCGGGACACCCAGTACCGGATCGCCGAGGTCGAGTCCGAGCTCGAGTCCTCCAACGAGGAGTGGCTCAACTGGGAGACCGCCTGAGGCGGCCCGCGGCCGGCCGGGGGGCACGCCGCCGGCGGGAATCCTGCGCGGAGCGGCCCGCGGACCGCTAACCTCCCCGCCATGCAGACCTTCCTCGAAGAGATCCGCGCGGCCCTCGCCGCGGAGACCGGCATCGAGAGCCCGAAGCTGGAGACGCCCCGCGACCCCTCCATGGGCGACGTCGCGTTCCCCTGCTTCGTCCTCGCCAAGGAGCGGAAGGCCGCGCCGCCCAAGATCGCGGCGGAGCTGGAGGGGGCCCTCAACGAGCGGCTGGAGCGCATCACCGCGAAGGCGACCGGCCCGTACCTGAACTTCACCATCGACCGCGCCGCGTTCGCCGAGACGGTGCTGACCGAGGTGGCCGAGCACGGGCCCTGCTACGGGACCTCGGCGGAGGGCGCCGGGCAGAGGATCGTCATCGACTTCTCCTCCCCCAACATCGCCAAGCCCATGAGCGTCGGGCACCTCCGCTCGACGGTCATCGGCGCCGCCATCCAGCGCCTCCACGACGCGCTCGGCTACGAGACCGTGGGCATCAACCACATCGGCGACTGGGGCAGCCAGTTCGGCAAGCTCGTCGCCGCGGTGAACCGCTACGGGGACACGGTGGACCTCGAGGGGGACCCGATCCCGTCCCTGCTGGCGCTCTACGTCCGCTACCACGAGGAGGAGGACGGCGACCCGACCCTCGCGGAGGAGGCCCGCGCGGCCTTCCGTGAGCTGGAGAGCGGCGTCGACGGCCCCGTCCGCCAGACGTGGAAGCGGCTGACCGAGCTCTCCCTCGAGGAGTTCGGGAAGATCTACTCGCGGCTGGGCGTGGGCTTCGACCTCGTCCGCGGCGAGGCCTTCTACGAGCCCCACCTGGACGAGACGGTGGACCGGGTGGTGGCGTCCGGGGTGACCGAGGAGTCCGAGGGCGCGCTGGTCGTGGACCTGTCGTCCTTCGGCAAGATCCCCCCCTGCCTCCTGCGCAAGACCGACGGCACCACGCTCTACGCCACCCGCGACCTGGCGGCCGTGTTCCACCGCTGGGAGGAGTTCGGCTTCGCCCGCGCCCTCTACGTGGTGGGCGGCGACCAGCGGCTGCACTTCCGGCAGCTCAAGCACGTGCTGGAGCGCATGGAGCTCGACTGGGAGCCCCGGGTGGAGCACGTGGACTTCGGGATGATGCGCCTCCCCGAGGGGAAGATGAGCACGCGCAAGGGCCGCGTGGTCTTCCTGGACGACGTGCTCGACGCCGCCGCCGCCGAGGCCGCCCGCGTCATCGCCGAGAAGAACCCCGAGCTCGCGGACCGGGACGCCATCGCCGAGACGGTGGGCGTGGGCGCCGTCGTCTTCAACGACCTCAAGCGGGAGCGCGTGAAGGACATCGACTTCCGCCTCGAAGAGGTGCTGAGCTTCGAGGGGGACACGGGCCCGTACGTGCAGTACACCCACGCGCGCCTCGCCTCCATCGAGCGCAAGGCCGAGGGCGCGGCCGCGGCCCCCGACTGGGCCGTGCTGGAGGGGGCCGCCGGGATCCTGGGCCAGCTGGGCCGCTACCCGGAGGTCCTCCGCGGCGCGGCCCGCAACGCGGAGCCCTCGGAGCTGACCACCTTCGTCCTCTCCCTCGCGCGGGACGTGAACTCCTGGGTCGCCCGGGAGCGCGTCCTCGGCCAGTCGCCGGAGGTCACCGCGGCCCGCCTGGCCCTCGTCCGCGCGGCGCGGCAGGTGATCGGCAACAGCCTGGCGATCCTCGGGGTGGGCGCGCCGACGGAGATGTGAGGGCGACCGGGAGCGGCCGCTCCCGACGGCCGCAGGCGCGCGCGTCCCCCCGGACAAAAAAAACGGGGGACGGCGCGCGTCACGCCGTCCCCCAGGCGCCATCCGAAGATGGCTGCCCTCCATCCCTTCACATCAGCAGCGTCTGCTGCCTTGCACCGAATCGGACCCGGAGGTGATCCATCACGTTCGCGTGGATCTGGCACACCCGGCTCTCCGTGAGGTCGAGCTTCTCGCCGATCTCCCGCAGCGTGCGCCCCTCCTCGTAGTACTGGGTGATGATGAACCGGTCCCGATCACTGAGCGAGCGGGTGAGCTCGTCCAGCATGTCCTGGTGACGCGCGGTGCCCAGCGGGCACTCCGCGTTCGCGTCCTCGAGGAGGTCGCCGTAGCCGGCCGTGCCCTCCTGGTCGTCCTCGTCCCACTTGCCGGAGAGAGAGTGCATCGAGCGCACGCCGTCGTTCTGCAGCTGGCGGGCGAGCTTCATGTGGTCGACGTCGAGCTCGCGGGCGAGCTCCATGTGGTTCGGCTCGCGGCCGAAGCGGCTGATGAGGCGCTCGTTCGCCCGGTCGATGGCGCCGGCGCGACGCCGTACGAGCCGGGGCACCCAGTCCTCGGCGCGGAGCTGGTCGAGGATCGACCCGCGCACCCGGGAGCTGCAGTACGTCGCGAACTTGATCCCGCGGCTGGGGTCGAAGCCCCGGATGGCGTCCATGAGGCCGAACAGGCCGGCGCTCACCAGGTCGTCCAGCTCGATGGAGTTCGGGAGCGTCCGCAGCAGGCGCTCGGCCGCGCCCCGGACGAGGGGCAGGTAGCGCTCCATGAGCTCGTTGCGCCAGCGCTCCATGGCGACCTCGTCGTTGGCGTCGCGGGCGGCGCGGTAGCGCTCCCAGAGCTGGGTCGTGGCCTGGGCGTCGGGGGTGCCAGCCCGGTGGGTCTGGCTCCGGGGCGTCTGTCGCCGCGCGCGGGGCGCGCTGGCGGTGCGGTTGCGGCTGGCGGCGGTGCTGGCCGGCTTCGGCAGGAGGGTGGTCTCTTCGGCCTCGAAGGGCTGGGATCCGTTCTCGGAGAGGGTCATGACGGCGGTTCCTCGTCGGGCTCGCGCGACGCGCGAAGGGGGGGCAGGGGGGGGGGCAGTGATGGGGGGGGTGGTGCGGCTGACTCGGCGAAGAGTCCGCTCCTCAGCTGGCGAGGGCTCGCTGGCCGGAGGAGGGGATGAGCGAGAAGTAGCGGCGGTGCAGGACGTCGCGGATCCGGCGGAGGTCCTCGAGGCTCTGCGAGCCGGCTCCGACGCGGAAGTGGCCCCACAGCTCGCTGGTGGGGATGCGCTCCAGGGAGGCGCGGTCCATGAAGTCGCTCCGGCGGGGCCGGCGGCGGGCCGCCCGGGGCTGCGCCCTCGGGGGCCGCGGGGCGGAGAGGCTGTCCTGGCGTGCGGCCTTGGCGCTCTGCGGGGCGGCGTGGAGTCGGTTCATGGAAGGTGTCCTCGTGGGGGGGGCTGGGGGGGGAGGGACTGAGGGTTTCCCCCTAATCCGAGGGGGCATGTACTCAGGTGACCCCAATTCGGGCTGAACGGGGGGATTCCT
>JASFWR010000374.1:0-3758 GCA_050049155.1 Planctomycetota bacterium
CCCCTCGGTGCTGGACCACACCCTCGAGGTGGGCGCGGCCCGCTACACGCCGACGGACGACACCCTGATCCCCACGGGCGAGCTCGCGTCCGTGGAGGGGACGCCCCTGGACTTCCGCGAGCCCGAGGTGATCGGCGCGCGCATCGCGGCGCTCGACGACACCGCGGCCATCGGCTACGACCACAACTACGCGGTCCGGACCGCGGCCCTCGAGCCCACCGCCGCCGCCGTCATGGGCGCCGGCCCCGTCGCGATCCTGCGGGACCCCGGCAGCGGGCGGACCCTCGAGCTGTACTCGGACCAGCCGGGCCTGCAGTTCTACTCGGGCAACTTCCTCATGGGGGCCACGGGCAAGGGCGGCGCGGTGTACCCGCACCGGTCGGCCTGCTGCCTGGAGACCCAGGGCTTCCCCAACGCCATCAACGAGCCGGGCTTCCCCTCCGTCCTGCTCCAGCCCGGCGAGGAGTACCGCCACTTCACGGTCCACCGCTTCCTGGTGGACTGACCCCATCCGTCCCGCGCAGCCCCCGCCTCGCTCCCCCCTGCTCTCAAGATGTTCGACCTCAAAGGACGAGTCGCCCTCGTGACTGGCTCCAGCACCGGGCTCGGCAAGGCCATGGCCCACCACCTCGGTCGCGCTGGCGCCAAGGTCGCCCTGAACTACGCCAACAACGAGGCGCGCGCCGCCGAGACCCTCGAGCAGTTCCGGGCCGAGGGACTCGAGGGGGACATGTTCAAGTGCGACGTGACCGACCCCGACAGCGTCGAGGCCATGGTCGCGGACATCGAGGCTAACCTCGGCCCCGTGGACATCGTCGTGCTCAACGCGACGCCCGACCAACCGCAGATGCCGATCGAGGAGTACGACTGGGCCTTCCACCAGTCCATGCTCGACTTCTTCGTGAAGAGCCCCTTCCTCATCACCCGCGCCGTCCTGCCGGGCATGAAGGAGCGCCGCCGCGGCCGGATCATCAACATCGGCTCCGAGGTGTTCGACCGCGGGGTGCCGAACTTCAGCCCCTACGTCGCGGCCAAGGGCGCCCAGCGCGGCTGGACGCGCTCCATGTCCCAGGAGCTCGCCCGCTGGGGGATCACGGTCAACATGATCTCCCCGGGGTGGATCCCCGTGGAGCGGCACGAGAAGGACCCGCAGGAGATGAAGGACGGCTACCGCGTCCTGATCCCCATGAACCGCTGGGGCAAGCCCGAGGACATCGGCGCCGCGGCCGTGTACTTCGCCAGCGACGAGGCCGGGTTCGTCACGGGACAGACCCTCGTGGTCAACGGCGGCATGACCGTCAGCTGACGCTCCGGGGCGCGACCGCGGCGCCCCGGTTCCTCGCTCGGCCCATCGCTCGGCCCCCATGCCGCACTCGTTCCTCACCGACATCGTCCTGCTGCTGGCGGTGTCGATCCCGATCGTGGTCCTCCTGCGTCGGGTCCAGCTGCCAACGGTGGCCGGCTTCGTCGTGGCCGGGGCCCTGGTGGGGCCCCACGCCCTGAGCTGGGTCCGCTCCGTGGAGGAGGTGGAGTCCCTCGCGGAGATCGGGGTGGCCCTGCTGCTCTTCACGGTGGGGCTCGAGTTCTCGCTCCCGCGGCTGCTCCTCCTGAAGCGCGCGCTGCTGGTGGGTGGCGTCGGGCAGGTGTTGCTCACCATCGCGGTGGTGGCGGGCGGGGGCGTGCTCCTCGGACGGGACGTCGCCGGCGCCACGCTCTTCGCGTTCCTGGTGGTGCTGTCCAGCACCGCCGTCGTGCTCAAGACGCTGACCGACGAGCGTCAGGTGGACACGCCGCACGGGCAGCTCGCGGTGGCGATCCTGCTGTTCCAGGACCTCGCGATCATCCCGCTGCTGCTCTTCGTGCCGCTGCTGAGCGGCGCGGACGGCGGCGGGCTGGCGGACTTCGGCGTGGCGGGGCTCAAGGCCCTCGGCGCCGTGGCGGTGGTGCTCCTCGCGGCGCGGTACGGCTTCTCGCGCATGGCGCCGGTGGTCGTGCGCGCCGGGGGGCGCGAGCTGTTCACCCTGTTCACCGTCCTCGTCGCCCTCGGCGCCGCGTGGCTGACCGAGAGCCTCGACCTGCCCCTGGCCCTGGGGGCCTTCATCGCCGGGCTGGTCGTCTCGGAGTCCGAGTACAAC
The DNA here is from genome assembly GCA_050049155.1 of Planctomycetota bacterium. GTDB lineage: Bacteria > Planctomycetota > UBA1135 > UBA1135 > Saltatorellus. The sequence continues at coordinate 2,136 of JASFWR010000374.1, forward strand.
CACCAGGTCGTCGACGAGATCCTGCCGTTCCGGGACGTCTTCAGCGCCCTGTTCTTCGTCTCCATCGGGATGCTCTTCGACGCCTCCATCGTGCTCACGGAGCCGGTGGAGACGCTCTCGCTCTTCCTCGCGGTGGCGGGGACCAAGGCGGCGGTCGTCCTCGGCGTGGGGTACCACCTCACCCGCTCCCGCCGCACGGCGATGATCGTGGCGGCGACCCTCTTCCAGGTGGGGGAGTTCGCCTTCGTGGTGGCGAGCCAGGCGCGCGAGCTCGGGGTGCTGGGGGGCGCGGACGAGCAGCGCTTCCTGGCCGTGGCCGTCCTGTCCATGGTCGTCACGCCCCTGGTCATGCGCCTCGCCTGGCGGCGCCGCGACACCGGGGCGCCCACGGGGGCCGCGGGCGATGGGGTAGCGTCGGACGAGGCGGGGGCGGCGGGGGCCCGAGTGATCATCGCCGGGTTCGGGCTCACCGGCGAGCACCTCGCGAGGGTGCTGGCCGCCACGGGCGTGGATCACCTGGTGCTCGACACGGACCCTCACCGGGTCAAGCGCGAGCGCGCGGCGGGGACCCCGATCATGCTGGGGGACGCGAGCCGCGCGGACGCGCTGGTCCAGGCGGGGATCCAGGGGGCCAAGGTCTTCGTGGTGGCCATCAACGACGCCGCCGCGACCCGCCGCGCCGTGGCCCTCGCGCGCCAGCTGTCGCCCGGGGTGCAGGTCATCGTCCGCACGCGCTTCCTCAGCGACACCGAGGAGCTGCTGCGCCTGGGCGCGAACCAGGTGGTGCCGGAGGAGTTCGAGACCTCCGTGGAGATCTTCGGCCGGGTGCTGCGGGAGCTGCACGTGCCCCGCGGGACCATCGCCGTGCAGACCGAGCTCGTCCGCCGGGAGGGCTACCAGCTCCTGCGCGGGCCCGTGGCCGAGGAGCGCCACCTGGCCGTGGTGGGCGAGATCCTCGCGAGCACGGCGGTGGACACCATCTACGTGGGGGCCGACGGCGCCGGCTGCGGCCGCTCCCTCGGCGAGATGGGCTTCCGCGCCCGGACCGGCGCCACGGTCCTCTCCGTCGTCCGCGGCGGGGACGAGATTCACGGGCCCGGGGCCGACCTCGTGCTCGAGCCCGGCGACCTCCTCGTCGTCCGGGGGGAGCACCTTCAGCTCGACCGGGCCCGGGACCTGATCGCCGGGACCCTGGACGCGGCCGAGTGACCTCGCCCGGTGCGCCGGCCCGCCCTCAAGGGCAGGCAGCGCTGCTACGATCTCCCGCCGCCTCGGATCCCTCGAGCCCGCACGACCGATGGACCCCTCCCTCGACCCCGAACCCGCAGGAGCCGGTCCGCCCACGAGCTTCGGTCCCGCCACGGGCCTCGGTCCGTCGGCGCCGCGGGAGGAGCGGGAGCGCTTGAAGCGCCTCTTCGAGGTGCTAGGCGGCTCCATCGAGGTGGCGCTCCGGTCCGGGGACCCCGAGACCGCCCGCGCGCGGGCCGACCTCGCCCGGCGGACCCACGGCGAGCTCGTCGCTGCCGGTCTCCCGGAGGAGATCCTCGGGTCCCTGGCGGCCTTCATGGAGGAGCTGGAGGCCCGGTTCCCGACCGCGTGGCGCCTCAACGCCGCGGCCCGCCT
>JASFWR010000375.1:0-3744 GCA_050049155.1 Planctomycetota bacterium
TGGGGATCAGGGTGTCGTCCGTGGGCGTGTAGCGGGCCGCGCCCACCTCGAGGGTGTGGTCGAGCACCGAGGGGCTGCCGGCCCCCGCGAGGTTGAAGTAGCTGTGGTGGGTGAGGTTGACCGGCGTCGGCTGGTCGGCCGTGGCGCGGTACTCGACGACGACCTCGTCGTCCTCCGTGAGGGTGTAGGTCACCTCGGCGTCCACCTGGCCGGGGTAGCCCTCGTCCCCGTCCTCCGAGGTGAGCCGGAACGTCACCGCCGCGACGCCCGCGTGGGGCTCGGCGGTCCACATCCGGTGGCTGTACCCGCGGTCGCCGCCGTGGAGGTGGTTCGGGTCGTTGTTGGTGGCGAGCTGGTAGGTGCGCCCGTCGAGGGTGAACCGGCCGCGGGCCACGCGGTTGGCGACCCGCCCGACGGTGGAGCCGAAGTACTGGTTGCTGTCGCTCTCGTAGCCGGAGACGTCGTCGAAGCCGAGCACCACGTCCGCCACCTCGCCGTCCCGGCCCCGGAGGTTCAGCGCCACCAGGGTCGCGCCGAAGTCCGTCAGGTGGGCCTCGGTCCCCCGGCCGTTGCGGAGCACGTAGAGGCTGGCCGGCGCGCCGTCCTGGGTGGTGCCGAAGGGGCGCTGCTCGATGTCCGCGGCCGCGGGGGCCCCGGTCCCCGTGGCGCTGCACGCGACGAGGGCGGAGAGGAGGAAGAGCGGCAGAGCGAGGTGGAGCACGGTTCGGGGGAGGGAGTCGATCATGAGGTTCGTTCGGTCCTTGCGCGCGCGCGTTCGCGCGCCCTGCGGGCCTCGGCCAGCCGCCTCACCAGCTCATCGGCGACCGCCCCCAGGAGGAGGACCCCGCCGACGATGGCGAACTCGAGCTGGCTCGGGATGCCGAGCAGCACGATCGAGTTGTACAGCAAGCGCATCACCGCCGCACCGAGGACGACCCCGAGGATCGAGCCCTCGCCGCCCCGCAGGCTGCACCCGCCGAGGACCGCCGCCGCGATGGCGTACAGCTCGTAGAAGTTGCCCATGCTCGCCGGCTGGACCGAGTTCACGTCCAGGGCGAAGAGCACCCCCCCCACCCCCGCGAGGAGGGAGCAGAGGACGTAGGCGAGGATCGTGACCCGCTCCACGGGCACCCCGGCGTAGCGCGCCGCGGTGGCGTTCCGGCCCAGGGCGAGCATCCAGCGCCCCCAGACGCTCCGCCCGAGGAACAGGGCCGCCAGCACGGCGACGCCCAGCAGCACCAGCGCCGGGGCGGGGACGTCCAGGGCGCCGATGGAGAAGGGCCGGCCGGTCGCGAGCGAGCGCAGGCCCTCGTTGTCGGTGCCGAAGCCCATGGTCTGGTCGTCGACGATGTAGCGGGCGACGCCGCGGTAGACGAGCAGGCCGCAGAGGGTGACCACGAAGGGCTGGAGCCCGAGCCGGGTGATCAGCAGGCCGTGGATCGCCCCGAGGCCCGCCGCCAGCAGCAGCACGAGCACCACCGCCCCGCCCGCGGGGACGCCCGCCTCCAGCAGCATGGGGAGCGCCGTCGCCACCAGCGCGATCACCGAGCCGATCGAGAGGTCGATGCCCGCCGTCACGATCGGGAAGGCGGCCCCGATCCCGATGATCCCGAAGAGCGCCGTGCGCTGGAACACGTTCTCGAGGTTCTCGGCGCCGAAGAACCGGGGGTTCATGGCGCCCGTCGCCAGGACGATCGCCACCAGGAGGCCGAAGATCCCGAGGACCTTGCCCCATCCCGCGAGGGGAGACCCCGCGTCCGTTCGCGCCGTGCCGGCGCCCGTCGTGTCCGTCATGATCGGTTCGCTCCCGCGGCCGCGGGCCCGCCGGTGGCGAGCTCCATGACCGCCTCCTCGGTGGCCTCCTGTCTCCCCAGCGCGCCCGTGACCTTCCCGTCGTGCAGCACGACCACCCGGTCGGCGAGCCGGAGCAGCTCCTCCATGTCGCTCGACGCGAAGAGGACCGCGAGGCCCTCGGCCGCGAGCCGCTCCAGCAGGGTGTAGAGCTCCTCCCGCGCGCCCACGTCGACCCCCCGCGTGGGCTCGTCCATCAGGAGGATCGAGGGCTCGGCGGCGAGCCAGCGCCCCACGACCACCTTCTGCTGATTCCCCCCCGAGAGCGTGGCGACCACCTGCTCGAGGCCGGCCGTGCGCACCGCGAGCCGCTCCACCTGCGTGGCCGCCACCGCGCGCTCCGCGGCGCGGTCCACGAGCCCGCGGCGCTGCCGCCGGTCGAGGGTGGCGAGGGCGGTGTTGACCCGCACCCCCTCCTCGAGGAGGAGGCCCTGGAGCTTGCGGTCCTCGGGGACGAGGGCGAGGCCGGCGGCCGCGGCCTCCCGCGGCCCGCCGAAGCGCTCGGGGGTGCCGTCGACGACGACCTCGCCGGCGACCGGCGCCCGCAGGCCGAAGATCGTCTCCAGGAGCTCGGTCCGCCCCGCGCCCACGAGCCCGGCGAGGCCCACGAGCTCCCCGGGGCGGACCTCGAGGTCCACCGCGGCCGCGGGGAAGGCGTCGGAGACCAGCCCCCGGAGCTCCAGCGCCGGCCGGGCGGCGCGCCCCGCCGCCGCGGTGCGCGGCACCGGCGGTTCGAGGTCGGGGCCGACCATCATCCGCACCATCGCCTCGCGGGTGAGCTCCGCGCGGTCGAGGTGGCCGGCGTTGCGGCCGTCGCGCAGGACGAAGGCGCGGTCCGCCAGCTCGAGGATCTCCGACAGCCGGTGGGACACGTAGAGCACGGTGATGTCGTCCGCCCGGAGCTGGTGCACGAGCTCGAAGAGCCGCTCGGTCTCCCGCGCGGTCAGGCTCGAGGTGGGCTCGTCGAGGATCAGCACGCGCGCGTCCTGGTCGATGCCCTTGGCGATCTCCACCAGCTGGCGCTGCCCGGCCGCGAGGCGCTCCACCCGCACGTCGGGGCCGAAGGTGGCGCCGACGCGCTCGAGGGCGTGGGCGGCGCGCTCGCGCAGCCGCGCCCGGTCCACGAAGGGGGACCGCCCGCGCCGCGGCTCGCGCCCGAGCCCGATGTTCTCCGCCGCGGAGAGGTTCTCCGCGAGGCACAGCTCCTGGTGCACGAGGGCCACCCCGCCGCCGGCGGCGTCCGCCGTGCTGCGCGGCGCCCAGGCCGCCCCCTCGTAGGTCATCGACCCCTCGTCCGGCTGCTCGAGCCCCGCGAGGCACTTCAGCAGCGTGCTCTTGCCCGCGCCGTTCTCACCCACGAGCGCCACCACCTCGCCCGCCCCCGCCTCGAGGTCCACGCGGTCGAGCGCGAGGACCCCGGGGAAGCGGCGGACCAGCCCCGTGGCGGTGAGCCGCGCGGTCACTTCCCGGCGCCCGCGGCCATGTCCGCCTCGAGCTTGGTGCGGAAGGCCTCCAGGTTGTCCTTCCTCACCACCGTCGGCGGCGTCGAGAGCACGCCGCCCTCCGGCAGGACCGACGCGTCACCCTCACACAGGGCCTTCAGGATCCGCACGGACTCGTAGCCGTACTGAAAGGGGTTCTGGCTCACCGTGCCGAGCACGTGGCCGGCCGCGATGCCGTCCAGGGTCGCGTCCTGCTCGTCGAAGGAGGCGATCGCCACCTGGCCGAGGCGGCCGGCGCCCCGCAGGGCCTCCACGCAGGCGGGCGCGTTGTACGCGAAGAGGCCCGCGACCCCGGCGAGGTCGGGGTGCTTGACCAGGGTGTCCTCCACGTTCGACTTGGCCCGGGCCGAGTCGAAGTCGTCGGTGCGGGTGGCGTCGATGGTGAACCCGT
>JASFWR010000076.1:0-12168 GCA_050049155.1 Planctomycetota bacterium
GGACCGCGCGCGCCGAAGGGCCCGGGCACCTCGCGCCTGACGTGAGGACCTTAGGGCTGCTCCGTTCCCGGCCTGACCCGGTTCGGACCTACGCCATCGCGTGGGACCGGACCCATCGCCGCGCGCGGTTGCAGTGGCTCGTCCCCGGGGAGGTCGCTCCCCGGGAGGGGGATGGCGGAGAGGGTGGGATTCGAACCCACGGTACCGGTGAAGGCACACACGCTTTCCAAGCGTGCACAATCGGCCACTCTGTCACCTCTCCTTGTTGTCGTATTCCCCCGCCACGCATGGCCCTTGGGCCTCGCCCGCTCGCCGGGCCGCGTGGCCGGGGAGGGTGGATGGCGGAGAGGGTGGGATTTGAACCCACGAGACCCGTGAAGGCCTACTGGTTTTCGAAACCAGCGCATTCGGCCACTCTGCCACCTCTCCGCCCAGGGAGCGCGGCCGGTCGGCCTCGCTCCCCTGGACTGTTCGATGGACGGGATCGGTCAGCGGCGCTCCCTGAAGAAGCGCTGCAGCAGCGCGCGCGCCTCCTCCGCGTGGACCCCCTCCCGGATCCGTGCCACGTGGTTCAGCCGCGTGTCGGTCAGCACCTCCCCCAGGGAGGCGGCGCCGCCGAACTTCGGGTCGCGGACCGACCAGACCACGCGGGCCACGCGGGCGTGGCTGAGGGCTCCGGCGCACATGAAGCAGGGCTCCACCGTGGTGAACACGGTCGCTCCGGGGAGGCGCATGTCGCCGGTGCGCTGGAAGGCGTCGGCGAGCGCGAGCATCTCCGCGTGGGCCGTGGCCTGGCCCTCGCTCCTGCAGCGGTTCCGGCCGACTCCGAGCAGGGCCCCGTCGCGCACGACCACGGCGCCGATGGGCACCTCGTCCGCGTCGCGGGCCTCCTCCGCCAGCGCGAGGGCCAGGGCGATCCCGGCGCCGTCCTCCAGGTCCTGCTGGAGCTCGTCGCGGAGGGTCGATCCCGTCCCGTGGCTGAGGGTCTCGTCCATCTTCGGGTTGTCGGAGGACCGCCGACTGGGTTGGACGCCGCCGCCGGTCCTCGAAGAGCTGGCCCGGGTCCGGCCCAGCCCCGACCGGCCGCCCCGAGGCGCCGGTGGTGCGGACCTGAGGTGGCTTTCGAGGGGCGCGGGGAGCGGAGGGGCGACCCGCCGCACCGGGCGACGGGTTGAGTGGTACACCCGAGAGGATTCGAACCTCTAACCTCCTGATCCGTAGTCAGGTGCTCTATCCAGTTGAGCTACGGGTGCGTTCGGGCGCGAAGTTGTAGCCACGCCCGGTGCGACCGTCAAGATTCGGCGGTGGAAAGCAAGCCGCGGGGCGGGGTGCACGCGGGCCGCGATCCGGAGGGCCCGGCCCCCCACCGCGCGGCCCCTCGACCCCGGCTCCCGGTGCCTGCCGCTGGCCCGCCGCCGGCCCGCCGCCGGCCCGCTCGGGCCCCCCCGGCCCGCCGGGGCGGCGTCCCGGCCGACCGGGCGGCGGCCGGGCCCCGGGATCCCCCGGAACCGGCGCGAGCCGCCGCCGAACGCGCTGGATCGGGGCCCGATCCCGCGTAGGATCGAGCCTCGCGCTCCGCTCCTCGCTCCCTCCCCGACCCGGAGCGCCGCCGCCCTCCCGGCGCCGGCTCCCGAGCCGGGCGCTCCCATGGCCCCCTCCCCGTGCACGACCCCATGACCCGGTCCCCCCAGAGCCTGATCCGCCTCCGCGACCTCTCCGAGTCCCGCCTCGAGGACGTCCTCGACCTCGCGCAGCGCTTCAAGGCCGGCTCCCAGCGCGCGGAGCTGACGGGCCGGTCCGTGGGCTTCCTCTTCTTCCGGGGCTCCCTCCGGACCCGGACCTCCTTCGAGGTGGCGGTCCAGCAGCTCGGCGGACGCGGGGTCCACCTCTCGGCCGGCTCCGACTTCTGGGAGGTCGAGGCGCGCGACGGGGTGGTGATGGACGGCACGGCTCCGGAGCACGTCCGGGACGCCGCCGCCGTGCTCTCCTCCTACTGCGACGCCCTCGCCATCCGCCCCAAGCCCGCGGGGAAGGCGTGGGAGGTCGACAGGCGGGACGAAGGGATCCGCGCCTGGGCGTCCAACAGCCAGGTCCCGGTCATCAACATGGAGAGCGCGCTCTGGCACCCGCTCCAGGCCCTGGCCGATCTCCTGACCCTCCGAGAGACCTTCAGCAAGGACCTCTCCGGCCGGCGCCTCGCCATCGTGTGGACCCCCTCCCCCGCCCCCGCGGGGCCCGCCGTGGTCCACTCCCTGCTGCACGCCGCGATCCGCGCCGGCGCCGACGTCACCCTCGCCCACCCGCCGGGGTACGAGCTCGACGGGGGCGTGCTGTCCGAGGCGCGTCAGCTGGCAGCCGAGGGCGAGACGGCCTTCGAGGAGGTCTCGTCCTCCGCCGAGGCGGCCCGCGGCGCCGACGTGATCTACGCCCGCTCCTGGGGCGCCCTGGAGACCTACGGCCAGCCCACCCTCGCGGCGAGCCGCGTGGCCCAGAGCCGCGACTGGCTCGTGGACGAGTCCCTGATGAAGCTGGGACGCGACGCCCGCCTCATGCACCCGATGCCGGTGCGCCGCAACCTCGAGGTCACCGACGAGGTCCTCGACGGCCCGCGGAGCCTCGTCTACACCCAGGCGGCGAACCGCCTGCCCACCCAGAAGGGCCTCCTCTCCCTCCTGCTGCGGGGCTGATCCCCCGCCCCCTCTCCCGCCGAAGCCCCCCCACCCGCTGGATCTCCGTCGATGGCCGCGCCCGACTTCGTCCACCTCCACGTCCACTCGGAGTACAGCCTCCTCGACGGCGCCAACCGCATCGGCGACCTCGTGAAGGCCTGCCAGGCCGACGGGCAGCGCGCCCTCGCCCTGACGGACCACGGGAACATGCACGGGGCCGTCGAGCTCTACCAGAAGGCCCACGCCGGCGGGGTCAAGCCGCTGCTCGGCTGCGAGGTGTACATCGCCAAGCGGTCCATGCGGGAGAAGCACTCGAAGAAGAACGGCAACGGCTACAGCCACCTCACGCTGCTCGCCCGCACGAACGAGGGGTACCAGAACCTCGTGAAGCTCACGAGCGCGGGCTTCGTGGACGGCTACCACTTCAAGCCGCGGATCGACATGGACCTGCTGCGCGAGCACGCGAGCGGGATCTCGTGCCTCTCCGGCTGCCTCGCCGGGGAGATCAACCAGCTCACGCGGACGGGCAAGGAGGCCGAGGCGGAGGACCTCGCCTCGGGCCTGCGCGACCTCTTCGGGCCCGAGCACTTCTGGCTCGAGCTGCAGCGCAACGGGCTGAACATCCAGGCAGACGCCAACGAGGCCCTCGTGCGGATCCACGAGCGCACCGGGATCCCGCTGGTCGCCACCAACGACATCCACTACCTGCGCGCCGAGGACTGCCACGCGCAGGACGTGCTCCTGTGCATCAACACCGGCGCCAAGAAGGACGAGAAGGACCGCTTCCGGTTCGAGACGGACACGCTCTTCTTCAAGTCGCGGGAGGAGATGGCGCACATGTTCCGGGACCTCCCGGACTCGGTGCGCGCCACCATGGACGTCGCCGACCAGGTCGACGTGGAGCTGACCTTCGGCAAGTACCACGTCCCCGAGTTCGTCAGCGACACGGGTGAGTCCCCCGACGCCCTCTTCGACCGGCTGCTCGACGAGCGGCTCGTGGAGCTGTACGGCTCGGACAGCGCCACGGCCCGGGAGCGCCTCGAGCACGAGAAGGGCGTCATCCGCGAGCTCGGCTTCGTCTCGTACTTCCTGATCGTCTGGGACCTCATCAAGTGGGCCCGTGACCACGACATCGCCGTCGGCCCCGGCCGCGGCTCGGCGGCGGGGTCCATCGTCGCGTACCTGCTCGACATCACGCGGCTCTGCCCCCTCAAGTACGACCTGCTGTTCGAGCGCTTCCTCAACTCGAGCCGCGTGTCGATGCCCGACATCGACATCGACTTCTGCAAGGAGGGCCGCGAGCGGGTCATCGAGTACACCCGTGAGCGGTACGGCCGGGACTGCGTCACGCAGATCGTCACCTTCGGGACCATGGCGTCCCGCACGGTGGTGCGGGACGTCGGCCGCGTGCTCGACCTCCCGCTCAACGAGATCAACAAGATCTCCAAGAAGATCCCCGCGGGCCCCGGCGCCCCGCCTCTGGCGCGCGCCATCGAGGAGGACGGGGACCTCCGGGCCTTCCGCGATCAGGGGCCGCGCTGGAAGGAGCTCTTCCAGTACTCCGTCTCCCTCGAGGGGATGTCGCGGCACGTCTCCACCCACGCAGCCGGCGTCGTGATCACACCGGGCCCGACGGTGGACTACGTCCCCCTGGGCAGGAACGGCGAGGACATCACGACCCAGTACCCCGCGCCGCAGCTGGAGGAGCTCGGACTCCTCAAGATGGACTACCTGGGCCTGCGGACCCTGACCATCATCGAGCGGTGCCTCGAGAACATCCGGCGGCGGGGGCTCGAGCCCCCGGTCATGGACGAGCTGCCCCTCGACGACCCCGGGGTCTTCGAGCTCCTGATGGCCGGCGACACGCTCGGCGTGTTCCAGCTGGAGTCCGAGGGGATGCGCAAGCTGCTCTCGCGGCTGAAGCCCGACTGCTTCGACGACGTCATCGCGGTCCTCGCGCTCTATCGACCCGGGCCGCTCGAGTCGGGCATGGTCGACATGTTCGTGAACCGCAAGCACGGCCGTGAGGAGATCACCTACCCCCACGACAGCCTCGTCCCGATCCTCGGGAGCACCTACGGGTGCCTCGTCTACCAGGAGCAGGTCATGCTCGCGTCCGTGGAGCTGTCCGGCTTCTCGCTCAACGACGCGGACAACCTGCGGAAGGCGATGGGCAAGAAGAAGCCCGAGATCATGCAGAAGTTCTCGGCGCAGTTCATCGAGGGCGCCGTGGCCAACGGCTGCGACGAGGAGGTCGCGCGCAACACCTGGGACAACATCATCAAGTTCGGCGGGTACGGCTTCAACAAGTCGCACTCCGCGGCCTACGCGCTGATCACGTACCAGACGGCGTACCTCAAGGCCCACCACCGGACCGACTTCCTCGCGGCGAACTTCTCCTGCGAGATGAGCGATTCGAACAAGATCAAGGACTTCATCGACGACTCGAAGCGCTCGGGGATCGAGATCCTGATGCCCAGCGCGCTGGAGTCCGAGTGGGAGTTCCTCCCCACCACCACGGCCGACGGCGGGGAGGCGATCCGCTTCGGCATGGGCGCCGTCAAGGGCACGGGCCGCGCCGCCGTCGAGGCCATGATGCGGGAGCGCGCCAAGCTGCTCGAGAACGAGGAGAGCCTCGGCTTCCACTCGATGGTGACCGCGGTCGACCCCCACGACATGGGGAAGATCGCCTGGGAGGCGCTGATCAAGGCGGGCTCCTTCGACGAGCTCGGCCACAACCGCGGCTCCCTGCTCGCGGCGCTCGACTCCGCCATGACCGACGCCAGCAGCGCGGCCAAGGACCGCCGCAGCGGCCAGTCGTCCATGTTCGACGCCTTCGGCGGCGCCGAGGAGGCCGAGACGAGCCACGAGGTCGGCATCGACGACAGCTTCGCCATCGAGAAGGAGGAGGCCCTCCGCCTCGAGTACGAGGTGCTGGGGTTCTACCTCTCCGGTCACCCGCTCGAGGAGCGCGCGGGGCTGGTCTCGCTGCTCTCGTCCTGCCCCATCCGGAAGCTCCCCGAGCTCGACAGCCGCGAGGGCACCGTGCGCATCGCCGGGCTCGTGCTGCAGAAGGCCGAGCTCGTGGTGAAGTCCGGGCGGATGGCCGGGTCGAAGATGTGCCGCTTCCGGCTGGAGGATCTGTCGGGGTCCATCGGGGTCACCTGCTTCCCGCGGACCTACGAGACCGCCCGCGACCTGATCGAGGACGGCGAGGTCCTCTTCTGCAGCGGCAAGCTGGAGGAGGGCGCGGACGAGCCGGCGATGCTGCTCGACGAGGTCATGAGCCTCTCCGACGCCCTGCGCCGCTTCCGCGGCGGCCTGGAGCTGAAGGTCGCGCCCACGGACCGGCACAAGCTCGCCCAGCTCCGCCAGACCTGCGACCGCCACCCCGGCGAGAACCCGCTCTTCTTCCAGGCCCTGGGCGAGGACGGGCTCACCCGACGCGTGCGCGCGAGCAAGGAGCGCAGCGTCGCCATCTCCGAGGAGCTGGCCGGCGAGCTCTGCGAGCTGCTCGGGCACGACCGGGTCGGCATCGTCCGCCTCTGAGCGGGGACCGCGCGGGCGGGGCAGGAGCGCGAGGGCGGCCCGCCCCCTCGGCGCTCCCGGTGGAGCGCGCCCTCCTCCCCCGTGCAGCAGTGAGCGAGGGAGGCCGCCGGGCGGAGAGCCGGAGTTCGCCCACGGGCCGCGTGGGAACGGATGAGTCCCCCGGGGGCGGGTGCCGGGCCCGAGGGCGCCTGGAACGGCCGCAGCGCGCACCTCGGACGAGGCGCGCGCTGCGTTGGAGTCTTCACCGGCGCGCGGCGCGCCGCTGCGGTCCTCAGACGGCGGCGCGAATGCGCTCCGCCACCTCCTCGATCGTGCCCACGCCGTCCACGAAGTGCACGGGCACCTGGCCCTGCTCCTCGTAGTAGGCGATGCAGGGCGCGGACTGCTCCTTGTAGGTGGAGATGCGCTTCTCGATGACCGCCGGGTCGGCGTCGTCCGCGCGGTCCTCCTTCTCGGCGCGCCCCTTGAGGCGGGCCTTGAGCTCGTCGTCCGGCACGGTGAGGACGACCACGCCCGCGAGCTGGGTGCCCTTCCCGGCGAGGAAGCCGTCGAGCCACGCGGCCTGGGGCACGTTGCGCGGGAAGCCGTCCAGCAGGACGCCGTCCGCGACGTCGGCCTGGTGCAGCCGGTCGGCCACGAGGCGGTTGGTGAGCGAGTCGGGGACGAGGGTCCCCGAGGCCAGGAGGCTCTGCACCTCCTTGCCCAGGTCCGTGCCGCCCTGGATGTTGGCGCGGAACATGTCCCCGGTGGAGACGTGCGGGACCTCGAGGTGCTCCTTGAGGGAGTGCGCCTGGGTGCCCTTCCCCGCCGCCGGGGGCCCGAAGATCAGGAAGTGACGGGTCACTCGGCCGCGGCCTCGGGCTCGGCGACGACCTCCTCACGGGGCGTCCGCTCGACGAACTCCAGGATGGCGCGCTCGCCGTTGTCACCGAGCCGGCGCTTGGCCAGCTTGATGATGCGGCAGTACCCGCCCGGACGCTCGGCGAAGCGCGGACCGAGGACGTCGAACAGCTTGATGGTCCCGTCCTTGCTCCGCAGCTTCGAGAAGGCGCGGCGGCGGTTGTGCTGCGAGGGGTCCTTGGCGAGCGTCACCAGCTTCTCGACGAAGGGCTTCACGGCCTTCGCCTTCTGGACGGTGGTGATGATGCGCTCGTGCTCGATCAGCGACGCGGCCATGTTTCGAGTCATGGCGATGCGGTGACTGGTGGTCCGGCCGAGCTTGTAACCGGCAACGCGGTGTCGCATGGGTCTTTGGTGGTCTCGCGCCCGCCGGGTGGGGCGAGCGTCCCCTGCTGCGGGGATCTTCAGAGGGGGTTCCGCGCGCGGCCCGGTCGGGCCTCGCGCGAGTTGAGGTTCATTCGACGCGCATGCCGAGCGACAGGCCGCGCTCCGCCAGCTTCGTCTTGATCTCCGTGAGGGAGGTCTTGCCGAGGTTCTTCAGGTTGATGACGTCGTTCTCGGACATCGTCACCAGGTCGTGCAGCGTCTGGAGGTTCGCGCCGTCCAGGCAGTTGCGCGCCCGGACCGAGAGCTCCAGGTCCGCGATCGGCGCCTCGAGGAGGCGCGTCAGCTCGCTGTCCTCCTGACGCTTCGGGTTGAACTCGGACGACTGCGGGGTCTCCAGCAGGGGCGTCCCGTCCCGCGTCTCGTTCTGGAGGACGAACGGGTTCAGGTGCTTGCGATAGATCTTCGCGGCCTCGGTCAGGGCCAGCTGGGGCGTCACCGTCCCGTCGGTCCAGACCTCGAGGATGAGGCGGTCGTAGTTGGTGAACTTACCGACGCGGGTGGCCTCGATGGAGTAGCGCACGCGCTGGACCGGCGAGTAGCTGGAGTCCACGGGGATGGTCCCGAGCTCCTGGCCCTCGATCCGGTTCTCCTCGGCGGGCACGTAGCCCCGGCCGCGGCGCACCTCGAGCTCGATGTCCAGCTCGCGGTCCATGGTCAGGGTGCAGATCTGCAGGTCCTCGTTGATGACCCGCGCCTCGCCCTCGCACTCGACGTCGGCGCCGGTGACGACGCCCTCGCTCGAGCGTTGGATCCGGCAGGTGATCGTCTCGTCCCCGTCGTACTCCACGCGGAGCCGCTTGAGGTTGAGGATGATGTCGGCGACGTCCTCGTAGACGCCCTCCAGGCTGTCGAACTCGTGGTTCGCGCCCTCGATGCGGACGGCCGTCACGGCGCAGCCCTCGATGGACGAGAGCAGCACCCGGCGGAGGCCGTTGCCGATGGTGTGGCCGAAGCCCCGCTCGAAGGGGTCGATCAGGAAGCGACCGTACTCCTCGGTCAGCGTCTCCTGCTCGGCCTCGACTCGCGAGGGAAGTTCAAAGTTGCGCCAGCGGATCCTCATTGTCTTGGGCCCTCTCGGGAGGGTACGGCCAGGGGCGGCTTCGCCGCGAAGGGGCGGCCGTGTCGGGGGATTCGGGGTTGGAAGTGGACGGCGAGGGGGAGCGCCGCGGGCCCGGCCGGGGGGGAACCGGCGGGCCGACCATCGCGCGGGCCCGGAGGCCCGCTCGAATCACTTGGAGCAGAGCTCGACGATGAGCTGCTCCTGGATCGGGAACTGGAAGTCCTCGCGCTTGGGCAGCGAGGAGACGGTGATCGCCATGCCGTCGGCGTCGACGCTGAGCCACTCCGGCTGGAGCCCGCCCTTATTCACGTCGATGTACCCGGAGACGATCTTCTTGGTGTTCTCCTTGTCGCGCGGCTGGATCACGTCGCCCGGGCGGACCCGGTAGGACGGGATGGTCACGCGCTTGCCGTTCACGAGGAAGTGCCCGTGGTTGACCATCTGGCGCGCCTGCGCGAGGGTCGTGGCGAAGCCGCCGGCGAGCACCACGTTGTCCATGCGGCGGCTGAGGAGCGACAGGAGGTTCTCCCCCGTGTTGCCCTTCATGCGCTCGGCCTCGGCGAAGTAGCGCTTGAACTGACGCTCGAGGACGCCGAACACGCGCTTGAGCTTCTGCTTCTCGCGGAGGCGAACGCCGTACTCGGTCACCTTCCGGCGGCTCTGGGCGTGAACCCCGGGCGGGTAGTCCCGACGCTGGAGCACGGCGACCTTGCCGCTGGAGGTGTTCTGGCCGAGGAAGAAGAGGTTCATCCCCTCTCGACGGCACTGCTTGATCTTGGGTCCTGTGTAACGAGCCATATCGGTCCTTGGCTGGTCCTGGTCCTACTGGTGGGCTGGCGCGCAGGGCGCGATCAGACGCGGCGGCGCTTCTTCGCGCGGCAGCCGTTGTGCGGGAGCGGGGTGACGTCCTCGATCGAGGACACGCGGAGTCCGGCGTTCGCCAGGGCTCGGACGGCCGACTCGCGGCCGGATCCGGCGCCCTTGACGCGCACCTCGACCTCCTTGAGGCCATGACGCATGGCGGCCTGGGCCGCGTTGTCGGCGGCGCGCTGGGCGGCGAAGGGCGTGCTCTTCCGAGTGCCCTTGAAGCCCTGGCTGCCGGCGGTGCCCCACGAGATGGTGTTGCCCGCGGGGTCGGTGATCGTCACGTGAGTGTTGTTGAACGTCGACTTCACGTGGACGATGCCCTTGACGATGTTCTTCTTCGCCTTGCGCTTCGTGCTCTTAGCCATGTGTCTGGATCGGGTCGGAGGGCGGGGTCAGCGAGGGGTGGTCGCCGGAACCCGCGGGGTGTTTCGGGGTGCCGTGCGCGCGGTCACTTCTTGATGGACTTCTTGCCAGCGACCGTCTTCTTCGGTCCCTTGCGCGTACGGGCGTTGGTGCGGGTCCGCTGACCGCGCACCGGAAGGCTCCGGCGGTGCCGGAGGCCGCGGTAGCAGCCGATGTCACGGAGGCGAGTGATCGCCTGCGCCAGGGTGCGCCGCAGCTCACCCTCGACGTTGTAGTTCTTCTGCAGGTGGTTCGCGATCGAGGTGACCTGCTCCTCGGTGAGGTCCCGGGCCTTCATGCCGGGGTCCAGGTTCAGGTCGCGGCAGACGTCTTTCGCCGTCTTGCGGCCGACGCCGAAGATGTAGGTCAGGCTGATCTCCAAACGCTTGTCGTTCGGGATGTCGACGCCGATGACGCGTGCCATGGGATGGTGGGGTGAGGGGGTGCTGCCCGGCGCTCAGGGCCGGACGGTGGTCGCTTGTGAACTGAGAGGCGCGCGGGGGCTCACTTGCCCTGGCGCTGCTTGTGACGGGGGTCCGCGCTGCAGATGACCCGCACGACGCCGCGACGGCGGACGATCTTGCAGGAGGAGCACATGCGGCGAACGCTGCTTCGAACTTTCATCTTCTTCTTCTCCTCCGGCCGCGACCGCCGCGACGGCGGCGCTCACCTCGGCAGGTGATTCGGCCCTTGGTCAGGTCGTAGGGGGACATCTCGACGGTGATCTTGTCGCCGGGGAGGATCCGGATGTAGTGCATCCGCATCTTGCCGGAGACGTGCGCGAGGATCTCGTGACCGGACTCCAGCTTGGCCCGGAAGCGGGCGTTCGGGAGAGCCTCGGTGACGATGGCCTCGACGGTGATCGGTTCTTCCTTCGCCATGGGCAATCAGTCGGCCCCGCCCTCGGCGGCGCCTCCGCGCTTGGTCCAGGACGCGTTCCCGCGGGCCTGGCCCTTGCGCTTACCACCCCCGCCGCCGGGGGTGCCGCTCGGAGCTCCCCCACCGTCGTAGGCCTTCATGACGAGCTGAGCCTGGAGCTTGTCGACGAGCTCGAGCGCGACCCCCACGACGATCAGCACGCTGGTGCCGCCGAGGAAGTAACGCATCTCCAGGGTCAGGTTGGAGTTCTTGGTGATGAAGTTCGGCAGCACCGCGACGACGGCGAGGAACGCCGCGCCGGCGAGGGTGATGCGAGTCAGCACGCTGGACAGGTACTCGGCCGTCTTCGCGCCCGGGCGGATGCCCGGGATGAACGAGCCGTGCTCGCGGAGGTTCTTCGCGATCTCCTCCGGCTGGAACATCAGGCGGTTCCAGAAGAAGCAGAACGAGAAGATCAGGACCAGGTAGATCGCCGTGTAGACGAAGCCCGTGGGGTCCTGGAACATCCGGGTGCCGTAGCCCCAGCCCACCCAGTCGAACATGATGCCGGGGATGACGAAGAGCACCGAGGCGAAGATGATCGGCATGACGCCGGCCATGTTCACCTTGAGCGGGAGGAAGTGACGCTGGCCGCCGTAGACGCGGCGCCCGCGCTGGAGGCGCGCGTACTGGATCGGGATCCGACGCGCCCCCTTGTGCATGAAGACGACGACGAAGATCGTCACGGCCCAGACGAGCAGCAGGAACACCATGATGTTCCAGAACTCGTCGCTGCCGCGCAGGTTCATGATGCTCGACGGCAGGGAGGCGATGATGCCCGCCATGATGATCAGCGAGGCGCCGTTGCCGACGCCGTACTCGGTGATCAGCTCGCCGATCCACATCACGAGCAGCGCGCCCGTCACGAGGGCGCCGATGACGATGAACGCCAGGGCGACCTTGTTGCCCGCCATGGACGGGTCGACCATCTCCGGCCGCGCCAGGAAGACGCCCGTGTAGATGAAGATGGCCTGCACCAGCGCGATCGGCACCGTGGTCAGACGCGTCCACTGGTTGATCTTCTTCTGACCGGCCGCGCCCTCCTTGGACACCGCCTCGAGGGCCGGCGACACCTTGGTGAGCATCGAGAAGATGATCGACGCCGAGATGAACGGCATGATCCCCAGGGAGAAGATCGTCTGGGAGCCGATGGCGCCCCCCGACAGGGCCGACAGGAGCCCGAAGATCCCGCCGCCGGCCTGCTCGTCCAGGTACTGGGAGCTCATCCCGGGGATCGGGATCTGGAAGCCGACCCTGTACGCGATCAGGAGGCCCAGCGTGCGGAAGATGCGCTGCCGGGTCTCCGGGATCTTGAACAGCTTGAGGAAGTTGTTCTCCACTGGGTGAGTGCGGTGGTGGCCGAGGGGGAAGGGTCGGGGTGGGATCAGGCCTGGTCGGCGGCGGCCTCACGGCCGC
>JASFWR010000376.1:0-3706 GCA_050049155.1 Planctomycetota bacterium
CCGGTCCCCGGCCTTGTGGGCGGCGATGCGGACCGAGTCCACGCGGCTCATCTGGCCCGCGCCGACGCCGACGACCGTGCGGTCGTGGGTCAGCACGATGGCGTTGGACTTCACGTGCTTGGAGATCTTGTTGGCGAAGGCCAGCTCGGCGAGCTGCTCGTCCGAGGCCGCGGCCTCGCCCGCCTTCTCGAAGTCCGTCTCGATCGAGAGGTCGCGGTCCTGGACGAGGAAGCCGCCGGTGAGCTTCTTGACCTCGTACTGGTCCGAGGAGCGGGTCCCCGGCCCGTAGTCGCCGCAGGCGAGCAGCCGCACGCTCTTGCCCCACTTGGGCTTGCGGGTCAGCAGCTCGAACGCGTCGTCGTCGAAGTCCGGGGCGATGATCGCCTCGACGAAGCGGTTCCCCTCCACCAGGAAGGTCGCGCAGGCGAGGTCGAGGGGCCGGGTGAAGGCGAGGACGGACCCGAAGGCGCTGATCGGGTCGCCGGACCAGGCGCGCTCCAGCGCCTCGGAGATGGTCGCCCCCTCGGCGGCGCCGCAGGGGTTCGTGTGCTTGATGACGCTCACGAAGGGGCCCTCGAACTCCGCCGCCAGCGCGTGCGCCGCGTCGAGGTCCACGAGGTTGTTGTAGGAGAGGGCCTTCCCGTTCAGGACCTCCGCGTGGGCCGCGCAGGGCTCGGGCCTGGGGTCGGTGCGGTAGAAGGCGGCCTTCTGGTGGGGGTTCTCGCCGTAGCGGAGCTCCATCTGCTTGGCGCCGGCGATGGCGAAGGTGCCCGCGAAGGCCTCCTCGGCCTCGGCGTCGAGGTCCTGCTGGAAGAGCCAGGTGGAGATGGCGGTGTCGTAGGCCGCCGTGCGGGCGAAGGCGCGCTGCGCCAGCTCGCGCCGGAAGGCGTCGCCGAGCCCGCCGCTGTTCGCGGCCAGCTCGTCGAGGACCCGGCCGTAGAGGTCCGGCTCGGTCACCACCGCGACGAAGCGGTGGTTCTTCGCCGCGGAGCGGACCATGGAGGGGCCGCCGATGTCGATCTGCTCGACGCACTCGTCCCGCGTCGCGCCCTCGCGGGCGATGGTCGCCTCGAAGGGGTAGAGGTTGACCACCACCAGGTCGATCGGCGCGATGGCGTGCTCGTCCATCGCCGCGGCGTGCTCCGTGTTGTCGCGGACCGCGAGCAGGCCGCCGTGGATCATCGGGTGGAGGGTCTTGACCCGCCCGTCCATCATCTCCGGGAAGCCGGTGTGGTCGCTGACCTCGGTGACGGGGATGCCCGCCTCCTGGAGGGCGCGGTACGTGCCCCCGGTGGAGAGCAGCTCCACGCCGTAATCGGTCAGCTGTCGGGCGAAGTTCTCGAGGCCGCTCTTGTCGGAGACGGAGAGCAGCGCGCGGTGGATCGGTCGTGACATGGGGGTTCCGGGCCCACCCGGGCCGCGGGTCTTGTGGGAGTTCGATCGAGGCAGAGCGAGGGGACATCGTATCGCCGGAACCCACGGTCGAGCCCCGAGATCGCCCGCGGGTGCGCGATCCGCCGGGCGGCTCGACTCATCGTCGACGCGCGCGCGCGTGCCCCTCCGGCGTCAGCCCGAAGTGCCCCGCGGTGCGCTCCGTCACGAGCCCGGAGGCCTGGAGTCGGACGAGGGCGCGGCGGGCGGCGCGCTGCCCCATCCGCGAGACCCGAGCGAGCTCCCGGAGCTCCGGTCCGGCGGCGCCGTCCTGGGCGCGGCTGCGGATCTCTCGCAGCAGCCGCCGCTCCCGGACGTCGAGGCTCACCCGAGCGGCGCCGCGGGACCAGACTCGCTGAATCCCCCGGGGCGCCGGCCGGGTCGAGGAGCCGTCGCGGACGAAGGGCGCCAGTTCGCCGTCCCTCCCCGGGGCGAGCACCGGCCGGACGTCGGAGCCTCGGACCTCGGCGACCACCAGCGGCATCCCGTCGAACCGCACGGTGCGCACCTCCACCGCAGGCGCCGGGGCGACGAGGTCCCTCGCGATCCTGCGGAGCTCGGCGGCGGTCTCCTCCGCGTCCGCGACGCCGATGGCCGTCCCGTCGTCCCGGACCCCGACCCAGATCCTGCCGCCCACGCCGTTGGCGAAGGCCGACATGGTCCGCGCGATCCGCTCCGCCCGCGGGAGCCGCTCCTTCCACTCGGACTCGGGGCCCTCCGGGTCGAAGGGAGGCCGCCCGGCGGCCCGCGCGCTGTCATCGCCTGCGGCCATCTTGATCCCAATCTAATGACCGAGCCGCGCCCGCCCAACGTCGCCGACGACGTTCCTGCGCCCGGCGCCCTCGCGCTGCGACAGGCTGGTGATCCAGCCGTGATTCGAGCGGCGGGCGGCCCTATCCTCCGAGGGCATGGGAGGGGACGAGCGGCGAACGGGTCGGCGGTTCGGAACGAGGCGCAGCGAGCAAGGTGCGCGGCGGTGACCACCTCGGCCCTCTCACAGGACACCCTGGTGCTGAACCGCGCCTGGCTCCCGATCGCGTCGACGCCCGTCCGGAACGCCCTGCGCCTCGTCTACTCGGAGGCCGCGCGGGTCGTCCAGCCGGAGACGTTCGAGGTCCACGGCTTCGAGAGCTGGTCGGCGCTCGACGTCCCGGACGGAGAGGCTTCGATCAGCACGGTGCGCAGCCGCCTGCGGGTCCCGGAGGTGATCGTGCTGAGCAGCTTCAGCGGCGTGCCGCGCCACGAGCTGCCCTTCACCCGCAAGAACCTCCTCCGCAGGGACCTCGCCCGCTGCCAGTACTGCGGGTGCCAGCCAGGTCAAGCGCAGCTGTCGGTGGACCACGTGATCCCGCGCTCGGCGGGCGGCGAGACCTCCTGGGAGAACTGCGTGGTCGCCTGCCTGCGGTGCAACCGGAGGAAGGGCGACAAGCTCGCCGCGGAGGCGGGTATGGCGCTCCTCCGCGAACCGAGGGCGCCCGGCTGGTCCCCCATCTTCGAGGTGGCGCGCGCGGGGCAGCGCGAGGCGTGGCGTCGGTTCCTCGGGGAGCACCAGTGGGTGGAGGCGTCTTGAGCCTCAGGGCGCACCCCGTGCGGATGACCCTGCTGCCGGCCCTCGCGGTCGCGGCGGCGGTCGCGTGGTTCGTGCACGAGCGGCTGGGGGGCGACCCGGCGCTCGGCTGGTGGGTGGGCGTCAACGCCGTCACCTTCCCGGTCTGGTGGCTGGACAAGCGCCAGGCCCGGCGTGAGGGCTTCCGGGTCCCCGAGTGGACGCTGCACCTGCTCTCCCTCCTCGGCGGCGCGCTGGCGGGGGTCCTCGCCATGCAGAGCCTGCGCCACAAGACGCAGAAGGCCGCCTTCCGCATCGGCCAGCCGCTCCTGCTGCTGGTCAGCGCGGGGGCCCTCGGCTGGTGGCTCAACCGCTGATCGCCCGAACCCCGGAACCGGCCAGCGCTGCCGGTCAGACGAGGCTGTAGGAGAGGGCCACCGCGGTGGAGAGGATCGGGTACTCGATCCGGAGTCGGTGCGCGACGAAGTCCGCCGGGGACCAGCCGAGGCGCTCGAACACGAAGCGCCGCATCTCGTCGTAGCGCGGGACCTCCGGGGTGCGGATCACGCCGTCCGCGGGCCCGAGATGGACGGGGCGCTCGGACACGGGGAGCTGGTGGCCCTGCCCCTGGAGCCCCGGCGCGAGGTCGCCGCGGATCACCGCCTGCGGCTCGACCCCGGGGAAGAGGCTGCGGTGGACGAGGAGGTCGAGGACCAGCAGGCGGACGGG
>JASFWR010000377.1:0-3700 GCA_050049155.1 Planctomycetota bacterium
GCAGGCGGACATCCGCAGCGACCTGTGGTCCCTGGGGGCCACCATGTACCACGCCGTCTGCGGGCGCCCCCCGTTCCAGCCGGACGGCGAGGGTCCCGGCGGCGTCGCCGAGGTCCTCGCGCGGGTGCTGCACGAGCGGGTGGAGGACCCGCGCGCCCTGGCCCCCGGGCTGTCCCGTGACTTCGCCCTCATGCTCCGCAAGTGCCTGACCCGGGACCCGGCGCAGCGCTACCAGGAGCCGTGGGAGCTGGTGGCCGACATCGAGCGCCTGCGGGAGCGGCGGCGCCTCGACCTCCGCGGGAGCCAGCTCGACCCCTACGCTTCCCGGCGGCCCCGCTGGTGGCGCGGCGCCAGGGCCGGCGCCCTGATCGCCGTCGCGGTGGGGCTGACCTGGGCCCTCACCGCGCGGCCCTGGGAGGCCCCGGCGGCCCCGGAGGAGACGACGCGCGAGGCCTCCCTGGAGGACTGGCCCGAGCTCCTGGCCGTGGACCAGGCGTTCGCACGGGGCGCCCTCTCCCACGCGGCGGCCCTCGCCGAGCTGGAGGGCCCCGCGTCGCGGGGGCTGCCCGCCGCCGCCCGGCGGCTCCACGATCAGCTGTCGGTCGACCTGAAGCGCGACCTCGCGGACCGCGCTCGGCGCTGCCTCCAGGAGTCGGAGGACGCCTCGGCGGGGCGGCTCGCCGTGCACGACTTCGACGGGGCCGCGGACGCGGCCGAGGGCGGCCTCGACGCGCGGCTGTCGGCGGCCACGGGCTTCAGCGCGGTGTCCGCCCTCCCGGAGGGCGCGGTCCGGCTCGGGGCCGAGGCCTGGCGCCGGGAGCAGCTCGAGCGGGTCCGGGGGGCGCGGACGCGCGCGCGCTCCCTCGCGGCCGCCGGCCTTCGGAACGCCTACCCCGAGGTCGTCGGCCGCCGGGTCGCGTCGCTGCTGGCGGCGAGTCGCTGGAGGGACGCGATGGACCTGCTCGACGAGCCCACCGCAGCGGCCTGGCTGGAGCTGCCCGGGCTCGAGCTCGACCTGCGCGGCCTGGACGCGTCCGAGCGCGCGGACGTCGCCCGGGAGATCGAGCCCCTGGTCACCAGCGACCGCTCCAACGTCCGCTACCGGATGGCGAGCGCGGTCGAGGAGGCCGCGGACTTCGTCGAGGCCGAGCGGCAGTCCCTGCTCGACCGCGTCCGGGACGGAGACGTCAAGGGCGAGCGCGGGGCGGTCGCGTCGTTCGCCGAGGCCCTGGCCGCGAAGCACGCCTCCCTCGGGCTCGACCCCGACCAGCTCACGGAGGAGTTCCGCGCGCCGCACCTCGGCCGGGTCGCCGAGGTGACCCGGGAGCTCGCGGTGGCCGAGTCGCTCCGCCGGGAGGCGCTGGCCTCGGCCGCGCTCGCGGAGCTGGAGGTGACGCTCCGACCGCTGCGAGAGCGGCGGGACTACGGCGCGGTGGGCGAGGCCCTGGACGCCGCGCTCGCCGAGGGGTGGCGCCGGTCCACCTTCCCCGCCCTGCGGGCCCGGCTCCGGGAGGTGGCGCTGCTCGAGGGCCTGCTGGAGCGCGCGGCCGCCGGGATCGAGGCGGCGGAGGGCGAGGAGGTGGAGCTCCACTTCGAACGCATCCCGGTCTCGGGGCGCATCGGCGCGGAGGCGGGGGCGGTCCTCCGGCGAGGCTTCCTGCTGCAGTCGGACCGCGCCGACCGGCTCCGGGTGGAGCTCCGGCCGACCCCGGAGACGGCTCGCGGAGCGGCGCGGCTGCTGGAGGCCGCGGACCTGCTGCGGCTCGCCGGCGTGGCGGACGGCGCGGGGGCGTCGCCGGCCGACCAGCTGCTCACCGCTGCGTTCCTGGCCGCCGAGGGGGACCCGGAGGGCGCCCGTCGGCGGATCCGGCTGCAGGACCACCCCGCGGAGGACCTCCTTCCCGCGGACCTTGAGCGCCGGGTTCGGGGCGCGATCGAGGAGCCGGTGGGCGCCTCGCGGCCGCCGGGCTCCGCGGCAGCGGCGGACCAGGCCGGGGCACCGTCCGCGCCGGCGGGCGCGGACCGCCCGTCCCTGCGCGACGCCTTCGGCGTCCCCAACCAGGCCTCCTTCGGCCGGAGGGCCCGGCTCGTCTGGGACCTGGTGGACGACGGCTCGGGACCTCGGCTCCCCGGGCTGCGCGCCCAGCTCCCGACGGGCAGCGCGCGGCTCGGGGCCTGGGACCCGGGGCGCTGGACCCTCGGTCCTGGAGGCCTCGCGCTCCGGTCCGACCTCGGGGAGCGAGCCGACTTCCTCTCCGGGACGGAGGGCCCGCACCTGGCCCTCCGCGACCCCCTCAACCTGCAGCGCCCCCTCCGGGTCCGGGTCCACCTCCGGCCGGTGGACCACCGCCCGGGCGGGCACCTCGTGGCGGTGTCCCTCCGCGGTTACCACCTGCTCCTCGACGGGGATCGCCTCGAGCCGAGGGCCTGGTTCGGGACCGGGGACCTGCGCGCCCTGGTGGCCCACGTCAGGGACGGCGCCGGAGCCGCCCCGGACGGCTTCCGCGAGCGCCCCTTCGCCGGGCTCGTGGATGGAGAGGAGGTGCTGATCGACCTGGAGCTGCGGGGGTCGACCCTGGAGCGGCTCGAGGTGGACGGGGAGGCGCCGGGGTTCCCGCGGTTCCTGGAGGCGCCCCGCGCCGACGACCCGTTCCTGCGGGTGCGGTCGGCCAAGCCCGTCACGCTCCTGGACGTGGACCTCCAGGGCGAACGCCGGCCGGGGGGGTGAGGGGCTGGGGCCGGAGGACCTGGGGATCCGAAGCGAGCCGGGCGCAGGACCGGTCGCCCCGTCCGGCCCGGGGGATCAGCCCTCCCGGGTGAAGCGCCGCGCCACGTCCCGGGCCCGCGCCATGCGGGCCGGCTCCACCAGGTCCTCGACGGCGTCGAGCGCCGCGTGGACGTCGGTGGGGAGGGCGCCGCAGCGCACGGCCCCGCGCACGTGGCTGGCCAGCTGGCGGTCGTGGCCGGTCGCCGCGAGCATCACGACCGCGAGGAGCTCCCGGGCGCCCGCGTCCAGGCCGCCACGCGTGAGCACCGTCCCGTAGGCGTGCGCGGACACCATGGCCTCGAGCGCCGGGTCGAGCCCCCGCAGGTGGGCGCGGACGTCCGGGGCGCCGTCGCCGTAGATGCGCTCGAACAGCGCGGCGCCGGCCTCGGGCGATCCCGGGGAGGCCTCTTGGTCGACCTCCCCGTTGGCCTCCCCGTCGAGCGCGACGCCCGCGGTCCGGAGGTGGTCCATGGCGGCGATGGTCCGCGGGAAGCCGCAGAAGAGGTGGCACTGGAGCAGGACCTCGCGCACCTCCCTCGGCGGGGAGGCGCCGCCCGCCGAGGCCGCGAACTCGTCGAGGGCGGCGGGCAGGAAGCGCACCACGCCCACCGCGAGCCGGCAGAGGGTGGGGACGAGCGGCGGGCTCATCGACCGGACGCTCCCGGGAGCGTGCCGATGGCCTCGCCCATGCGGACGGTGGCGCCCAGGCTCGCGGTGGCGTCGAGCATGCCCGGGGGGGTGACGAGGACCACGGTGGACCCCATCTCGAAGCGCCCGAACTCGTCGCCGCGGGCGAAGGCCCGCGGCGGCTCCACGGGGCCGCGGTGGAAGGGGTCCACGCCGACCACACGGATCCGGCCAACCACCACGGCGCCCACGAGCACCATGAAGAAGGGGCCGTGCTCGGACTCGAGGCGGCACACGACCCGCTCG
>JASFWR010000378.1:0-3676 GCA_050049155.1 Planctomycetota bacterium
CTCTCGAGGCTCAGCACCTCCTCGTGGCCGCAGGGGGCGCCCAGCGCGGTCAGCGCCTGCGAGGTGTGACGCAGGCCGGAGCGGGCGCAGCCCGTGAGGACGAAGAGGCGTGTGGGCATCTCACCTCCTCCATCGACCAGAAGCGCCGGCGATCTGGAATCGAACCCGGGGCCCCCGGGGCCCGGCGGGCCGCCCGCCGGGTAGATTGCCCGCCATGAGCACCCAGCCCTCCGACGCAGGCCCCGCCCCCCGTCGCCTGTGCGTCTTCTGCGCCTCGTCCCTGGGCGTCCGCCCCGAGTACGCGGAGCTCGCCACCCGCACGGGTCGCGCCCTGGTGGAGCGCGGGTACGGGGTGGTCTACGGGGGCGCGAACCGCGGCCTCATGGGCAAGGTGGCCGACGCGGCCCTGGAGGCCGGCGGTGAGGTCCTCGGCGTCCTGCCCTACGGCCTGCAGGCCATGGAGGTGGCCCACGAGGGCCTGACCCGGCTGGAGATCGTGGACACGCTCCACGAGCGCAAGGCCCGCATGATGGAGCTGTCCGACGGCTTCCTCGTCCTCCCCGGGGGCCACGGCACCCTGGAGGAGTTCTTCGAGGTCCTCACCTGGCTCCAGCTCGCCATCCACGACCACCCGGTGGGCCTGTTGAACCACGACGGCTTCTACGACCACGTCCTCGCGCACCTGGATCACGTGGTCAGCCAGGGGCTGCTCCGGCCCGAGCACCGGGCGCTGCTGGTGGACGCGCCCACGCTCGACGGCGTCCTCGACGCCATGGAGGCGTACGAGCCGCCGCCCCGCCCGCCGTGGGCCACGCGGCCCCGCCCCTGAGCGCTCAGCCCGCGCTGGGCTGGATCCGGGAGATCATCACCTGGGTCCTCGCCGCGAGGTCCGCGGGGAGGCGCTCCGCCACGAGGCGCCGGGCCTCGGCCGGCCCGTGGCGCGCGGAGACGTGGTTCAGGAGCAGGTGCTCGCACGTCAGCTGCTCGGCGATCTCGGCCAGCTGGTCCAGGTGAACGTGCCCGAACCGGGCGGCCCGCTCCGGGGAGACGCGGTCGTCGAGGAAGGTGGCCTCCACCACCAGGCGCGGCGCTGCCATCACCTCCGGGTGGTCGGTGAGCCCCTCGATGGCCGTGTCCCCCGTGATGGCCAGGAACGGCTCGCACACGACCTCGTGGATCTCCTCGCCCGCCTCGCGGCGCGCCCGGAGCTCGGCCCGGTCCGCCCCGGCGAGCGCGCTGGAGAGGCGCTTGCCGACCCGCTCGAAGAGGTAGCCCTGGCTCGGGACGCGGTGCGCGGTCGCGAAGGGCCGGACCCGGAGGTCGGGCCGGAGCGTCAGCGCCTCCCCGGGCGGCAGGGGCCGGACGTGCGCCGCCAGCTCACCCCCGTCCAGCCGGCGCCAGACCTCGAGCAGCGCCTCGACGTCCCGCTCGATCCCCGGCGGCACCACGTAGGTGGCGGGCGGCATCCCCCGCAGGCCCCGCTGCGCCACGTGCTGCACGATGGAGCCGAGGTGGTCCGCGTGGGCGTGGGTGATCAGCACCACGTCCCGCGCCACGGTCCTGTCGAGGATCACGCCGAGGTCGACGCAGACCTTGAAGCCGGGCAGGTCGATGCAGGAGGCCACGCCCCCCACCGAGACGCCGCTCACCTCAATGCCGTCGAGCTCGAACACCTGCGATCCTCCGGATCGCGCCGCGCGACCGGCGGGTATTGAACCCTATTCGAAGGCGCTGTTGTACCGCTCCATGTCGCTGACCCGTCGCTCGATGTAGTCGGCGAGGGCCGCGTAGGCGCGGTCGATGTTGCGCTTGGTGTCCGACTCGGGCACCACGGTGGTCACCACCCCGGCGCGCAGCCCGAGGGCGTCCGTCGTGACGTTCCGCACCTCCGCGAAGCAGACCAGCGAGTGGTTGGTCCGCGGGATCGAGAAGTGGAACTCGAACTCCGAGCCGACGCCGAGGCCGAGCTCCGCGGGGATGCGGAGGTTGGCGCCGCCCAGGGAGATGTCGTGGAGGGGAACGTCGTGTGAGACCCCGTTGACGATGATCCGGGCCCGCAGCCGCTCGTCGAGCCCCGGGCGCGCGCGGCGGTCCTTGCGGCGGTTGAACAGGCGCAGGAAGCCCCCGTGGGTGGCCTCGTCGAGCTCGACCTCCTCGGTGAACTGGAACCCGTAGCGGTCGGGCTCCTCCGGGGAGGGCAGCGAGCGCACCACCCCGCGGATCCGGACGGGGGCGGAGTTCAGGGACGAGAAGGTGATCTGACGCTCGACGCCGAGCTGCAGGTCGCGCTCGACGCTCTCGTCGAACTCGATCGCCGCGCCGCCGGCGGACATGTTCACGAGCCGCCCCGAGATGGGGTGCCCCTCGCCGGACACGATCTGCACGCCCACGCCGTCGGCCCTCGAGGGGGCCATCCGGTAGTGGACCCGGTCCGGGATGGACTTCGCCTTGCTGAAGAGACGCCAGAGCATGATCGTGCGGTCGGTCGAGGGAGGGCCGCGTCAGCCCGAGCGCCGCTCGGGGTTGCCCCGGCGGTCCGCGGGCTTGCGGTCCCAGAACTCGCTCTGGGGGTCCGGCTGCTCCTCCTCCGGGGGCGGGCCGAACTCATCGGCGGCGGGCAGGGGCGGGATCACGGTGTCGCCCGCGGTCTTGTCGAAGAAGTCGATCCTGCGCGCCGTGGGAGCGGGGGCCACGGAGGAGGGCGTCCGGCGAGACTCCTCGAGCCGGGTCTCCTTGCGCTGGGCCTCGAGGACGAGGTCGAGGGTCCGCTGGTCGATGACGTTCATGGCCACGAGGACCTCGCCGACCCGGCGCCCCTTGCGAACGCGCTGCAGGACGAGGGCCTTGTCGAGGTCGCCCTTCGTCACGAGCCCCATCTTCAGGAGGTGCTCACCCAGGCGCTGGCTGTTGACCACGTGGAAGACGCCACCGGGCTCGGCGACGCCAGCGGACTGCTTGTCCTCGGCCATCTGGCGCTCGACGAACTCCATGAGCTCGCGGACGAACTCGATGGAGCGCACGTCGCTGAGGCCGCGCTCCATGAGCACGACGCCGATCATGCGGCTGGCCATCTGGCAGAGGTCCGCGAGGGGCGACCACCCCTCGGCGGCGACGGAGCCCGCGAGGTTGCTGAGGGCGTCACGGGAGCCGTAGAGGCGATCGTGGTCCCCCTTCTCGAACGCGATGAAGGTGCGCTCCAGCTCGCGGAGCTGTTCTCGGACGGTCTGGTGGGTCTCGGACATGGCAGGCGGGTCGGAGGGGCGAACAGGCGCGGAGCGCGCCTCCCTCCGGACCCCATACATCGACTTCCCAGGAGCGACCTCTGGAGCCGATAGGAGAAATCCCCTCCATCTCGGCGCCCGACCTCCATTTTCCCGCCCGCCAGGGCGGTACGAGGCCCCGGACAGGGCAGCGAGGGGTCAGAATGAGGCGTGGAGCCCCACGGCGAACCAGCCCAGTCGCGCGTCGGAGAGGACCTCGAGGAGCGCCTCGTCCTGGGTCCGGAAGAGCGCGGCGGTGCCGTGCACGCCCACGCCCCGGTCGATGGCCTCACGCCAGGAGAGCTGGATCACGCTGCTCGACAGGCCGCCTCGGCCCATGGCGGACCCGTGGATCGGGTGGATCTCGTCGTCGTAGGGGAACTCGCCGCGGCCGAGGTCGAGGACCAGCGGGAGCG
>JASFWR010000078.1:0-11958 GCA_050049155.1 Planctomycetota bacterium
CCGCCGGCCGGTGCGAGCTCCGGGGAGGCGTTCGCGGGCCCTAGAGGAGCGCGGCGCCGGGTGCGATGGCGGGTGGCCCGACCTGGCCGGCGGAGTCCGGCGGAGACGCAGGGTCACCCGAACGGCAGGGTCACCCGAAGGAAGGGGGGGCCGCTCGCTCCGACCTCGACCGGGCGGAGCCTCGGCCGCGTGACTCGCGCCTTCGGGGAGCGCCTCGCGCGCGCCCAGCGCCGCCCGGGATCCACGACCGCGTCGGTCGTGTTGACGACGCACGCGGCCACGGAGCCGAGCCGGCCCGGCGCACCGCCGCGGTCCGTTGACGCTCACGCTCCCGAGGGGTGCGGCGCGCCGTCGCGAGGTGGGATCCCGATGACGGAATTCGAACGCGCTGCGACGGGGGAGGTGCGATGCAGGACTGCAGCGGCGCCTGGATTCGGGCCATACTGTTTCGAGGCAGGACGCCGTCGGAAGGGCCGCCTCCGTCCTCGCTCGCACCTCGAATCCCCATCGCCATGATCTCGACCCCCGAACACGACTTCGACGTCCTCGTGATCGGCGGCGGCCCTGCGGGCTGCGCCGCGGCGACCGTGCTCGCGAAGAAGGGGCGCCGGGTGGCGATCCTCGAGAAGCAGCCCCGCCGCCGCTACAGCGTGGGCGAGTCGCTGATCCCGTTCTGCTACGACGCCCTCGAGCGCATGGGGCTCGCGGACCAGATGGAGAAGCAGCGCTTCTCCTTCCCGAAGCACAGCGTCCAGTTCGCGAGCCAGGAGGGGAAGGTCAGCCGGTCCTTCTACTTCTTCCAGCACACCGACCACCCCCGGGCGAAGACCTGGCAGGTGGTCCGCTCCGAGTTCGACAAGCTGCTGCGCGAGAACGCTGAGTCCAGCGGCGTCCAGTTCTTCGAGCAGACCCGCGCGCGCGAGCTCATCTTCGGCGAGCGCTGCGAGGTCCTCGGCGTGCGGGCCAACGACCCCGCGGGCTACGAGCTCACCTTCAAGGCGCCGGTCACCATCGACGCCACGGGCCGGGACACCTTCGCCCAGGGCCGCCTCGGCTGGCGCATCCCGGACAAGAAGCTCCGGAAGATGGCGATCTGGACCTACTTCGAGGGCGCCACCCGGGACGAGGGCTACGACGAGGGCACCACGACCATCGCGTACCTGCCCAACAAGGGCTGGTTCTGGAACATCCCGCTCCCGGACGACCGGGTCTCGGTGGGGCTCGTCGCCGACAAGGACTACCTGTTCGGCGAGACCAAGGACCTCGAGACCATCTTCATGCGTGAGGTGGAGAAGCAGGACTGGCTCAAGGGCCGCCTGGACGACGCCCGCCGGACGGACGAGTTCCGCGTGACCTCCGACTTCTCCTACCGCTCGCGCCACTGCGCCAGCGACGGGCTCGTGCTGGTGGGGGACGCGTTCTCCTTCCTCGACCCCGTGTTCTCGTCCGGCGTCTACTTCGCCCTGACCAGCGGGGTCATGGCCGCGGACGCGGTGGACGAGGCGCTCGAGGCCGGGGACACCTCCGCCGCGCGCTTCGCCGGGTACGGGGAGGCGTTCCGCAAGCAGATGGAGCCCATGCGCAAGCTGGTGTACGCCTTCTACGACGACGGCTTCAGCTTCGGCAAGTTCCTCAAGGAGCACCCGGACCTCCGGCCGCAGGTCACGGACGTGCTGATCGGCGACCTGGAGAAGGACTACGACGACTTCTTCTCGGTCATGGGGGACTTCGCTGACCTGCCCGAGCCGCTGCCCCACGGCGCGCCCATCGGGGCCGACCACACGCACTCCGAACAGGCATAGCCCTGCGCGGGCGCCCCGGCGGGGGCGTGGGAGCCTAGACTCGCTCCCCGCCCATGTGCCCCTCCGACGTCTTCCTGCCCTTCGAGCGCGCGCGCTTCAAGACGCGCCTCCCGCGGGGGCACTTCTACACCGCGGGTCACATGTGGCTCCGGCGCGCCGAGGAGGACCTCTGGCAGGTGGGGCTGACCCGCTTCGCCCTGCGCATGCTGGGGGAGCCCGTGGACCTGGACTTCGAGGTCCCGGAGGACAGCGAGGTGCAGAAGGGCGACGTGGTCGGCTGGCTCGAGGGCTTCAAGGCGGTGACCGACCTGTACAGCCCGATCCCCGGGCGCTTCGCGGGGGCCAACCCGGCGTTGGACGGCGGCCTCGACCCGGTGCACCGCTCCTCCTACGAGCGGGGCTGGCTCTTCGCACTCCGGGGCGAGGTGGACGAGGACTGCGTGGACGCGGAGGGGTACGCCGCGGTCCTGGAGGCGGCGATCGACAAGGTGCTCGGCGATCAGCCGGAGCTGGCGGAGGCGGGGGTCGACGATGAGTGAAGACGGACGGGCCACCTACGTGATGATCGGCGGCTTCCTCGGCGCCGGGAAGACCACCGCCGTCGCGCGCATGGGCGAGGCCCTGACCGAGCGCGGGCTCAAGGTCGGGCTCATCACCAACGACCAGAGCTCCGGGCTGGTGGACACGTCCATCCTCCGCAGCCGGGGGTTCGCCGTGGAGGAGATCGCCGGGGGGTGCTTCTGCTGCCGCTTCGGATCCCTCGCCGAGGCCGCCGAGCGGCTGGAGGCGGACGAGCGCCCCGACGTCTTCCTGGCGGAGCCCGTGGGGAGCTGCACGGACCTCGTGGCGACGGTGAGCTATCCCCTGCGGCGCATCTACGGCGACCGCTTCCGGGTGGCGCCCCTCTCCGTGCTGGTGGACCCGCAGCGCGCCCGCCGCGTGCTCGGACTCGCGGACGGGCGACGCTTCTCGGAGAAGGTCACCTACGTCTTTGAGAAGCAGCTGGAGGAGGCCGACCTGATCGTCGTCAACAAGGTCGACACGCTGAGCGCCGAGGAGCGCGCCGAGCTGGAGGCCGCCCTGGCCGCGCGCTTCCCCGAGGCCCGCGTCCTCGCGGTGTCCGCCGAGCACGGGGACGGCACGGACGCCTGGTTCGAGCAGGTGCTCGCCGAAGAGGTGGAGCCGCAGCCGACCATGGAGCTCGACTACACCACCTACGCCGAGGGCGAGGCCCTGCTGGGGTGGCTCAACCTCACGGCGCGCCTCTCGGCGGGCGAGGCCCCGGTGGACGCCAACCAGCTGCTGCTGGACCTGTGCGCCTCGATCCAGGCGGCCGCGGGCGAGGCGGGCGCGGAGATCGCGCACCTGAAGGCGACCCTCGATGCGGGGGACGCCTCGGGCCGGCTCGCCGCCCTGTCCGTGACCTCCGGCGACGGGCCCCTCGACCTGCGCGAGGCCCTCGTGGAAGGCGTGCGCGGGGGCGAGCTCATCGTGAACCTCCGCGCCGAGGCGGACCCGGACGCGCTCAGGGCCATGGTCCGCGCGGCCCTCGAGGCCGCGAAGGCCGCGCGCCCGGGCTGCGCCCTCGAGGTGGAGCACGAGGAGCACTTCCGCCCGGCCCCGCCGGAGCCCACGCACCGGGACGAGGTCCCCGGCCCCGCCTGAGCCATGGCCCGCCGCATCGTCCACTGCCACTGCGTCCACTCCAAGGTGGTCCCCGCCGACGTCAAGGCGGAGGTCCTCGAGCGGCTCGCCGCGTCGGACGAGGACTTCGAGGCGGTGCCGGACCTGTGCGAGATGTCGGCCGCGAAGGACCCGGCCCTCGCGCGCTTCGCCGGTGACGAGGAGGTCGAGGTCGTGGCGTGCTTCCCGCGGGCGGTCCGCTGGCTCTTCCACTCGGCGGGGCAGGATCTCGCCAGGGGGGCTAGCATCCACAACATGCGCACCCTGTCCGCCGACGAGGTCTGCTCCGCCCTCGGCCTCTCCTCCGAAGGGGGCGAGTCGTGAAGCCGCGCGAGGCCGCACGGCCGGGCCCCGGCGCCCCGTTCGACGAGCTCCACGTGGCCGTGGAGCCGGGCGCCTTCGAGGGCGTGGAGCCCGCGGGCCGCGGGGCGGTGCTGGCGGCGCTCCTGGAGGCTGGCCACCCGGTGTCCCGCAAGGCGGGCGCGGGGGACGGCGCCCTCGCGACCCTCGGCGGCGACGTGGCGGTCGCCGACCGCGCGCCCGAGGAGGTGGTCGCGGAGGTCGCGGCCCGGCGGGAGGCCGCCGAGGCCCCGAAGCCGGGCGCCTGGACCCCCTGGTTCCCGGTCATCGACTACGACCGCTGCACCAACTGCATGCAGTGCCTGTCGTTCTGCCTCTTCGACGTCTACTCCGTGGACGGGGACGGGCGCATCACCGTCCAGAACCAGGAGAAGTGCAAGACCAGCTGCCCCGCGTGCAGCCGCGTCTGCCCCGAGGTCGCGATCCTCTTCCCGAAGTACAAGAAGGGGCCCATCAACGGCGACGAGGTGAAGGCGGAGGACATCGCGTCGGAGTCCATGAAGGTGGACATCTCCTCGCTGCTCGGGGGGGACATCTACTCGGCCCTCAAGGAGCGCAGCGGCGCCGCCAAGGAGCGATTCTCCACCGAGCGCGACGAGTCCAAGGCGCTGCTGGAGCGCAAGCGCTGCCTGAAGGAGCTGAAGGACAAGCTCGACATCCCGCCCGAGGTGCTCATGAGCCTGCCGAGCGCCGGGGACATCGAGGAGCGCGCCCGCCGCGCGCGCAAGAAGCAGGAGGAGCGCATCGCGCGCTCCCGCTCGGCCCAGGACCAGAAGAAGATCGACGGCGCGAGCGCGCAGGAGTGGGACATTTGAGCGCCGCCCTCGCCATGCGCGTGCTGCGCACGACCTCGCCGCGGGTGCAGTGGAAGTTCGCCTACAACTTCGGCTGGAAGGGCATGCGCAGTGTGCAGCGCTTCAAGCGCCGGCTGAAGGAGGGGAAGGTGTTCCCCCCGTTCCTCTACATCTCGATCATCAACTCCTGCAACCTCCGCTGCCGGGGCTGCTGGGTGGACGTGGCCGCCCCGCAGAAGAAGATCAGCTTCGAGGACTTCGACCGGATGGTCACCAACGCGAAGAAGCACGGGAACCGCTTCTTCGGCATCCTCGGCGGCGAGCCGTTCCTGCACCCCGACCTGATGCGGATGCTGGCGGCGCACCCCGACTGCTACTTCCAGATCTTCACCAACGGCCAGCCCATCACCGACGAGGTGGCCGCGGAGCTCGCGCGGCTCGGCAACGCCACGCCGCTGATCAGCGTCGAGGGCGACACGGTGGAGAGCGACGCGCGGCGCGGCCGCACGGACGTGTACGACAAGACCCTCGCGGGGATCGAGGCCGCCCTGCGGCACAAGCTGCTGGTGGGCGTGGCCTCCAGCGTCTGCGCCACCAACTACGACCAGCTGGTCCGCGAGGAGTGGGTCGACCAGCTGATCGACCTGGGCGTCCACTACTGCTGGTTCCACACCTACCGGGCGGTCGGCCCCGACGCGGCCCCGGAGCTGGCGCTGACCCCCGAGCAGATCCGGAGCACCCGCCGCTTCGCGGTGGAGATGCGCAACCGCAAGGCCATCGGGTTCGTGGACGCCTACTGGGACGACCAGGGCCAGGCCCTGTGCCCGGCGGCCATCGGCATCAGCCACCACATCTCCCCCTACGGCGACGTGGAGCCCTGCCCGATCGTCCAGTACGCCACCGAGCGCATCCAGGACAACGACGGGGACATCTACAAGACGCTCACCGAGTCGAGCATGCTCGAGGATTTCCGACGCACCGCCGCCGAGACGACCCGGGGCTGCATCGTGCTCGAGGCCCCGGACAAGCTCGCCGAGGTGGGCCGCCGGCACGGCGCCCGGGACACCACCGCCCGCGGGAACGCCTTCGAGGAGTACGACCGGATGGAGTCCCGGCCCAGCCAGCACGACCCGGGGAACGAGATCCCCGAGAAGCACTGGATGTACCGCTTCGCGAAGAAGCACTGGTTCTTCGGCTTCGGGGCCTACACCTGAGCCCCGACCGCCCTGAGACCCGGCCGCGCCTGAGACCCGGCCGCGCCTGAGCCCCGGCCGCACCCGAGACCCGACCGGCGGGCGCCACCGAGCCGCGCTCGGGCTCTGTACAGGTTCTCCCGACGGGGCGGCGATTCGGCGCACCGCGGGCATCGAGGGCCTAGACTCTGACGAAGCCCGAAGGGCCCGCGCTCCACCGATGAACCCGCCCCCCGATCCCGCAACCGCCGTTCCCGAGGCGGCGCCCGTCGTCCGGAGCACCCTCTCCGGCGGCGAGACGACGGTGAAGCTCCCGCGGCGGCTCCCGATCGTGCGCGAGCGCAGGACCCAGTCCAACATCCCCAACGAGCGGGCGACCCGGGACCGCCTCCGTAGCCTCGCGGCCGCCCTGGTCGCCGAGCGCCAGGTGGTCTCGCCGGCCTCGATCCTCCAGCTCCGGGAGCTCGCGGTGGAGGTCGTCCGCCGGGCGGAGGTGGACGAGGTCTTCGTGGACTACACCGCCGTGCTCGTGAACAACGAGGTCTGGCGGGACGAGCTGGCCCAGGTGCCCTACGAGCGGCGCCTGCTGCTGCTCCCCAAGTGCTTGCGGGTCGAGGAGCACTGCCCCGCGCCCTTCGACGAGTTCGGGATGCTCTGCAAGGAGTGCGGCCTGTGCTCCATCGAGGACTTCACCCGCGAGGCCGAGGAGCTCGGCTACGCGGTGCTCATCGCCGAGGGCTCCGCGATCGTCACGGCGATGGTGGAGACGGGCAAGATCGACGCCATCGTCGGCGTCTCCTGCCTCAACGTGCTCGAGAAGTGCTTCCCGCACATGGAGCGCGTGGCGATCCCCGGGATGTCGATCCCCCTGCTCCAGGACGACTGCGTCGACACCAACGTCGACGTGGACCAGGTGCGGGACCTGATCCACCTCACCGCGGAGGACCGCACGTACCGCCTCGACCTCGAGGGCCTCAAGGGCGACGTGCGCGCCTGGTTCACCCGCGACGCCCTGGACGAGGTCATGGGCCCGGTGGCGGGGGTCGACCCGGCGACCGACGGGCTCGCCCGGGACTGGCTCGCGCGCGAGGGCAAGCGCTGGCGCCCCTACCTCGCCACCGCCATCTGGATGGCCCTGGAGAGCGAGGGGCGCGCGGAGGCGCCGGCGTTCACCGCGGACGTGCGCAAGCTCGCGGTGGCCATCGAGTGCTTCCACAAGGCGTCGCTGATCCACGACGACATCGAGGACGGGGACGAGGTGCGTTACGGCGCGCCGACCCTCCACGCCGAGCACGGGGTGGCGGTGGCCATCAACGTCGGCGACCTCCTGCTCGGCGAGGGCTACCGGCTCATCGCGGAGCTCGACGTCGACGGTGAGACGCGCGCGCGGCTCCTCTCCGTGGCGGCGCGCGGCCACGCGACCCTCTCCCGGGGTCAGGGGGCGGAGCTCAACTGGGCCCGGGCGCCGCGCGCGCTCACGTCCCTCGAGGTGCTCGGGATCTTCCGCGAGAAGACCGCGCCGGCCTTCGAGGTCGCGCTCCGTCAGGGCGCCATGCTCGCCGGCGCGTCCGAGGACGTCCTCGGCGTGCTGGGGCCGTACAGCGAGGCGCTGGGCATCGCCTACCAGATCCACGACGACCTGGACGACTTCACGGGGGACGGGGACTCCGACGACCTCGCGGACCTGCGCCCTTCGCTCATCATGGCGATCGCCCACAAGCGGGCCGCCGGCGGTGAGGCGGAGGGGATGCTGGAGGAGATCTGGCGCAAGGAGCGCCCGGTGGGGGCTCCTGGCTCCGCGGAGCGCCTCGCGCTGGAGGCGCGCCTCGGCGAGTGGGGCGTGGTGCAGAAGGCCCGCGACCTCGCCGACGCCTACGAGGTCGCCGCGGTCGAGTCGCTGACCCCGCTCCAGCACCCGAGCGTGAAGGGGCTGCTGCGTCGCGTGGTCGGCAAGATCTTCGGCGAGGGCGACCTCATCGAGGGCTACTGCTCCGAGTTCGAGGCGCTGAACCGGGCCCGAGAGGCCGGGACGCCGGAAGCGAGCGCTTGAGCCTCCGTCTCGAGATGCTGCAGGTCGCCCGGCTCGCGCCCGGCGTCCTCGGGGCCGCCGCGCCGCGCGTGGTGGACTTCGTGCGCTCCCAGCTGACCCCCGAGGGGGGCGCGGCGGACCGCGCCGGGAAGGCCGACCTCTACTACACGGCGTTCCTGCTCGACGCGCTGGTGGCGCTCTCCGAGGAGCTGCCCGCCCGCGAGGTGCGCCCCTACCTGGAGGCCTTCGGGGACGGCGAGGAGCTCGACCTCGTGCACCGCGCGTGCCTGGTCCGCTGCTGGGCCGCACTGGGCCAGGGCTGGCCGAGCGACACCTTCGTTCCCTCGGTGACCGAGCACCTCGCCCGGTGCCGCAGCGCCGACGGCTCCTTCGGCATGGAGCCGGGCCGCGCCAGGGGCACCCTGTACGACGCGTTCCTCGCGCTCGGCGTCTATCAGGACGTGGGCGTCCCCATGCCCGCGCCGGCGGTGCTCGGCGCGGCCATGGCCGAGCTGCGCACCCCCGACGGCGGCTTCTCCAACGAGAGCGAGCTCAAGTGGGGGATGGGGCCCTCGACCGCCGCGGCGGTCGCCGTGCTCTCCCAGCTGGAGCTGCCGGTCCCCGACGACGTGGCGCCCTGGCTGCTCTCCCAGCTCCACCCCAAGGGCGGCTTCAAGGCGATCCCGGACGCGCCCATGCCGGACCTGCTCTCCACGGCGACGATCCTCCACGCCCTCGGGATCCTCGGGGCGGACGTCGGCGCGGGGAGGGAGCTCTGCCTCGACTTCCTCGACACCCTCTGGAACGGCCGGAGCTTCTACGGTCACTGGGCGGAGGAGGAGCTCGACGTGGAGTACACCTTCTACGCGCTCCTCGCCCTCGGCCACCTGGCCTGAGCCGGTCCTCGGAGAGGGAACGGAGCGGACGCCACAGCGGCAGCCCGGCAAGCGGCGAGGGGGCGAACGGGCTCCTCGCGGGCCCAGGGGGGGGTGAGCTTTCGGCTGGCGCGCTCAGCCCCTAGCCTGGGGACATGAAGCT
The DNA here is from genome assembly GCA_050049155.1 of Planctomycetota bacterium. Taxonomy (GTDB): domain Bacteria; phylum Planctomycetota; class UBA1135; order UBA1135; genus Saltatorellus. Next base: position 8,900 of record JASFWR010000078.1, read on the forward strand.
CCTCCCGACCCCGCTCGTGCTCGTCGCGCTCCTGTCCGCTCCGGCGGCGGCCCAGGGGAGCGACGCGTGCGGCGCCGCCCAGCCGATCGCCGGCACCGGGGCCTTCGCCGTGGACACCACCCAGGCGACCACGGACGGCGCGGCGGACGGCTGCGGGGAGAACGGGCTGATCCACAACGACGTCTGGTTCCTCTGGACCGCCGGCGCCGACGGGGCCATCCGGGTCGACACCTGCGCCGCGGCGGACTACGACACGACCCTCGCCGTCTACCCCGGCGGCCCCTGCGGCTCCGCGGCGCCGCTGGTGTGCAACGACGACCAGTGCGCGCTCCGGTCCAGCGTCGCGTTCACCGCGGCCGCCGGTCAGGAGTACCTCGTCCGCGTGGGCGGGTGGAACGACGTCGCGCGGGGGACCGCGACCCTGACCATCGCGCCCATCGGCGGCCTCCCGAACGACACCTGCGCGTCCCCGACGGCCATCTCGGGCTTCGGGACCTTCGCCATGGACACGACCCAGGCGCTGACCGAGGGGCCGGCCAACGGCTGCGGCGCGGCGGGCCAGATCCACCGGGACGTCTGGTACCTGTGGACCGCCCCTCAGGACGGGGACGCGGAGGTGAGCACCTGCGCCGCGACCTTCGACACCACCGTGGCCGTGTACGACGCGGCCGCGTGCCCCTCGGGCGCCCCGATCGCGTGCAACGACGACTCGTGTCACATCCAGACGCGGGTCCAGTTCCCCGCCGTGGCCGGGGCCAGCTACCTGCTCCGGCTCGGGGGCTACAACGAGTCGGCGGGCGGCCCCTTCGACGCGGTCATCGGTGAGGGGACCGGGGTCTCCTGCTCGTCCCCGCCCACGGGCCCCGACGTGATCATCGGCGAGCTCCCCGCCATCCAGAGCTACGGCGGCGCGGCCGAGGTGAGCGCGTTCTCCCTGGCGACCACCGCCTGCAACGTGGGGGACGCCACCATGCACTGGAACGGCAGCAACCGCTTCCACCCGGTGATCGGCCAGAACCTGTACCGCGTGGAGGGCGGCGCGATCCGCCAGCTCGGCCTCTCCTGGCTCAAGCACGGCTTCGCCTCCGCCACCGGCAGCCTCTGCTGCACCTGCATCAACCCGGGCTCCAACCAGATCATGGGCGTCGGGTGCTCGGACCCCTACGGCGCGTCGATCAACGGGGCGCAGAGCGGCCTGGGCCCGCGGTCCGAGGTGAACCCGTGGACGGGCATGTTCCCCTACCCCTTCACCACCCAGGGGCAGACGGGTGACGTGCTCTACAAGCGCCTCCAGGTGCCGACCGTGGAGCTCGACCCCGCGCTCCACGCCGGGGCGCGCTACGTGGTCGAGGGTCAGTACGTGACCCCCGACGACGCGCAGGCGGGCAACCAGAACAACAACTGCTCCTGGGCGGACGCCGAGGTGACCGGGCCGGTGGCGGGGGGCTTCGGGCTCGCCGTCTCGGGCGGCACCTTCGTCGGCGAGCCGGCCATCTACGCCTGGCGAGCGGAGGACCCCGAGGTCCTCATCACGACGGTCTCCGCGACGGGGGACGGGCTCTTCCACGTGGGGTCCCGCGCCCACGACAACGGGGACGGGACCTGGCGCTACGAGTACGCCGTGCACAACGAGAACGCGGCCCGGGCGGCCCGGGCGCTGCGGGTCCCCGTGGCCACCGGCGCCGCCACGAGCGGGGACGCCTTCCACGACGTGGCCTACCACTCCGGCGAGGTGTACGACGGGACCGACTGGGGGTTCACCGCGGCCCCCGACGGGGTCGAGTGGGCGACGGCGCCCCACAGCACGTCCCCGGACGGCAACGCGCTCCGCTGGGGCACGCTCTACGGCTTCACCATCACGGTCGCCGCGCCGCCGGTGGCGGGCCAGGTGGAGCTGGAGCTCTTCGTGCCGGGGCTCGAGAACGTGCTCACGGCGGGGGCCGTGGTCCCCGGCGTCCCCGTGATCGGCGAGCGCTACTGTGACCCCGCCGTGGCGAACTCCAGCGGCGCGCCGGCGGTGCTCCGCGCCCTCGGGAGCACGGCGGTGCAGGACGACGACCTGACCCTCGTGGCGAGCTCCCTGCCGGCCTTCACCTCCGGCTACATGCTCGCCTCCAGGGACGAGGGCTTCGCGGCCCAGCCCGGCGGGAGCCAGGGCAACCTCTGCCTCGGCGGAACCATCGCGCGCTTCCGCGCGCAGGTCATGGGCTCGGGCAGCGACGGGCGCATCGAGGTGCCCATCGACCTGACCGCGATCCCGATCACGCCGCCCACCGCGATCCTCCCTGGGGAGACCTGGCGCTTCCAGTGCTGGTTCCGCGACCAGCTCCTGTTCGGCGTGACGTCGTCGAACTTCACGGACGCGGTGCGGGTCACGTTCCAGTGAACGTCGGGCCGCGCGGCCCCCTCGTATACTCGGCGCCCCATGGCGCCCCGACCCGACGCTGACGCCCCCGAGTGGCTGGAAGGCGCGCTCCGAATGGCGCGCGCCTCGCTGCTGGAGCGGCGGGTGGAGGCGGGGCACTGGCGTGGAGAGCTCTCCTCGAGCGCCCTGTCCACCGCGACGGCGGTCGCCGCGCTCGCGGGGGCGGCGGCGGCGGGTGCTGCTGATCCGGAGGCCCTCCGCGCGCTGGCCCTCGGCGGCCGGCGCTGGCTCGCGGCGAACGCCTCGCCCGACGGCGGCTTCGGGGACACCACGGACTCGCCGAGCAACCTCTCCACGACGGCGCTGGCGTGGATGGCCCTCGGACCGGGTCTCGGGCTCGACGCCACGGACGAGGTCGCCGCGGCTCGGGACGCGGCGGAGGCGTGGCTCGAGCGGACCCTCGGTGGGCGACCCGACGCGCCCCGGCTCGCCGCGGCCCTCGAGTCGATCTACGGGGAGGACCGGACCTTCGCGGTCCCGATCCTCACGGCGTGCGCGGTGGGGGGCGCCTTCCGGGAGGGCGCCCCCGGTGGACCCTCCCCCTGGGCCACCGTCCGGGCGCTGCCCTTCGAGGTGGCGGCGCTGCCCCAGGGGCTCTTCCGCTTCCTGGGCCTCCCGGTGGTGAGCTACGCCC
>JASFWR010000379.1:0-3659 GCA_050049155.1 Planctomycetota bacterium
CTCCAGCCGCCGGGGTCCGGGGCGAGGGACGCGCGCGTCGGGCGCTCGGCGACGGCGCAGCCGGCCAGCAGGAGGGCCGAGGTCAGGAGCCAGCGCCGGTCGGGGCGCCTCACTCGTAGTTCCCGGGGAACATCGCCCGTTCGACCGCTTCGATGCAGGCGTGGAGCACCTTGATGTGGAGCTCCTGGATCCGGTCCGAGGTCTCGGCCAGCGGCACGACGATGGCGACGTCCGCCAGCGCCCTCATCTGGCCACCGTCCTTGCCGAGGAGCGCCACGGAGGGGATCCCCATCCGGCGCGCCTCCTCGAGGGCCCGGACGGTGTTCGGCGAGTTGCCGCTGGTGGAGAGGCAGACCAGCAGGTCGCCCTCGCGGCCGTGGGCCTGGAGGGAGCGCGCGAAGACCTCCTCGTACCCGAAGTCGTTCGAGATGCACGAGAGCTGACCGGGGTCCGAGAAGGCCATGGCGGGGAGCGCGCTGCGGGCGCCCTGGAAGCGGCCGGTCCACTCCTCGGCGAAGTGCATCGCGTCGCACATGGAGCCCCCGTTGCCGCAGGCCATGAGCTTGCCGCCCGCCTCGAGCGTCGCCTGGCACATGGCGGCGAACTCACCCACGGCCGAGATCAGCGCGGGGTCCGCCAGGAAGGCGTCCAGCGTGGTCCGGGCCTGCTCCAGGGCGGCCCGGATGGCGTCGTCGTGGGGGGGCGTCATGGCTGAATCCTACCCTGCTGGGGGCCGGAGTCCCCGCCCCGGCCGGCCTCAGCCCATGGCGCCGAAGCTGGCGTCCGCGGCCTCCAGGACGCGGTCCAGGGTGGCGGCGTCGTGCTCCACGGAGAGGAAGAACGCCTCGTAGGGAGACGGGGGCATGAGGACCCCCCGGGCCAGCATCTCGTTGAAGAAGCGCACCCACCCCTCGCGGTCGGTGGCCGTGACGTCCGCCAGGTTGCGGGGCATGACCGCCGAGAAGTAGGGGCACATCATGGACCCGACCCGGCCCACGGCGATCACCCGCCCGTGCCGCGCGGCCACCTCCATCATGCCCGTCGCCAGCCGGGAGCCGGCCGCCTCCAGGGCCTCGTAGACGCCCTCACGCCCGAGGATCTCCAGGGTCTTGCGGCCCGCAGCCACCGCCAGCGGGTTCCCGCTCAGGGTGCCCGCCTGGTACATGGGGCCCGCGGGCGCCACCTGCTCCATGAGGTCGCGGCGACCGCCGTAGGCGCCCACGGGCAGCCCGCCGCCGATCACCTTGCCCAGGGTGATGAGGTCGCAGCGGGTCTCGCTGAGGTCCTGGAACCCACCCTTCGCCACGCGGAAGCCCGTCATCACCTCGTCGTAGATCAGCAGGGCCCCTGCCACGTCGCAGTGGGCGCGCAGCCCCTCGAGGAAGCCCGGGTCCGGAGGGATGGTCCCCATGTTCCCGGCGACGGGCTCCACGAAGACCGCCGCGATGTCCGGCCCGTGCTCGTCGAAGACGGCCTTGACCGAGTCGAGGTCGTTGTAGATCGCCACCAGGCTGTTCGCCGCGGTGGACCGCGTCACGCCCGGCGAGTCCGGCGCCCCGAGGGTGAGCGCGCCGCTCCCCGCGGCCACCAGGAAGGAGTCCCCGTGGCCGTGGTAGCAGCCCTCGAACTTCAGGATCTTCTCCCGGCCGGTCGCGGCGCGGGCCAGCCGGGCGGCGGACATGGTGGCCTCGGTCCCGGAGTTCACCAGCCGGACCATGTCGACCGAGGGCACCCGCTCGCAGATGTCGCGCGCCATCTCGAGCTCGCCCCGGGTCGGCGCGCCGAAGGTGGTCCCGCTGTCCACGGCCCCGTGGAGGGCCTCGCGCACCTCGGCGTTGCCGTGGCCGAGGATCAGCGGGCCGTAGGAGCCGACGAGGTCCACGTACTCGTTCCCGTCCTCGTCCCACACCAGCGGGCCCGCTCCCCGCACGAGGTGGGGCGGCGTCCCGCCCACGCTCCCGTAGGCGCGCACGGGGCTGTTGACGCCCCCGGGGATGAGGTGCTTGGCGTCGGCGAAGATCGCCTCGCTACGGGTTCTGACGAAGGGGGGGGTGCTCACCCGCGAAGTGTAGCGAGCGCTTCGACGAGCGCGTCGGGCGTGGGCCGCGGGAGACGCAGGAGGCGCTGGAACCTGGAGTAGTGCGGGGCCAGCTCGGCCTGGGTCGTGGCGCCGATGGCCAGCGCCACGGGCCGGGGTGCGTCGCCCCTGCGCACCCAGGCGCGGACGGCGGACGGGCTCGCGAAGAAGACGGCCTCGGGGGCGTCGGGGACCTGGGCGTCGCGCACCTCCTCCGAGCGGTAGGCCAGGGGGTCCTCGACGATCCTGCCGGCGGTCACCAGGTGCTCGCGCAGGTCCGAGGCGAGGTCGCCCCGCGGCCAGAGGACGCGGTCCCCGATCGACGTGGCGCGCACGATGGCCTCCGCGAGCGGGGCGGCACCGGCCTCCTCGGCGCGGCCCACGTGGACCGGGTCCACCCCCAGGCCGCGGAGCGAGCGCGCGGTGGCGAGGCCGACCGCCGCGTGGGGGGCCTCGCGCACGTCCACACGCTCCTCCCAGAGCTTCGCCAGCGCGGGGATCGCGTTCTGGCTCGTGACCGCGACCATCGCCGGCAGCATGGTCACGCCCGCGGGCTCGATGCGCTCGCCCACGACCCGGATGAGCGGGCAGTGGACCACGTCCCACGAGCCCGTGGCCTCCACCGCCTCGACCCAGCGGGCCGCCGCGCGGCGGGTGGAGGGGCCGGTCAGGCACAGGGTGGGGCGGCGGCGCGCGGTCATGACTCCAGCTCGCGGGCCTGCTCGATGAGCGCGGCCGCGCCCGCGGCGAGGAGCTCCTCGGCGAGGGCCGCGCCCAGGGACTCCGCCTCCTCGCGGGGGCCGCGCCGCTCGCCGGCGACGACCTCGGCGCCGTCCACGGCGTGCACCCGGCCGCGCAGCCGGAGCTGCTCGCCCTCGAGGGTCGCGTGTCCGGCGATCGGGGCGTTGCAGCCGCCGTTGGCGCCGCGGAGGAAGGCGCGCTCCGCGAGCGCGCAGGGCCACGCGAGGGGGTCTCGCACCCGCTCGCCCAGGAGCTCCCGCACCTCGTGGTCGTCCTCGCGGCAGGTGATGCCGACGATCCCCTGGCCCACGGCCGGGAGGAAGTCGTCCAGGGAGAGCACCTCGGCGACGTGCTCGGCGAGCCCGAGCCGCTCCAGGCCCGCGCGGGCGAGGACGCACGCGTCCAGGTCGCCGTCCACCACGTGGGAGACCCGGGTGGGGACGTTGCCGCGCTGGGAGACCACCTCGACGTCGCTCCGCAGCGTCCGGATCATGGCGCCGCGGCGCAGGGAGCCGGTCCCGACGCGGCTCCCGCTCGGCAGGTCCCGGAGCCCGCGGCCGTCCCGCGAGACGAGCACGTCCTCCACGGGGCCGCGCGCGAGGCACCCGGCGAGGACGATGCCGTCCTGCAGGGTCGTGGTCATGTCCTTGAGGCTGTGGACGCCGATCCGCGCGCGGCCGTCGAGGATCGCGCGGTCCACCTCCACCGTGAAGATCCCGATGCTGCCGAAGCGCGCGAGGTCCGTCGTACGGTCCGCGTCCCCGGAGGACCGGACGATCAGCAGCTCGTGCTCCTCGCCGAGGAGCTCGCGCGTGGTGTTGGCCTGCCAGAGGGCGAGCCG
>JASFWR010000380.1:0-3658 GCA_050049155.1 Planctomycetota bacterium
CCACCGGCGGCGGCGGGACGGGTGACATGCGCAGGGCGGCCGCCACGGCGTCCGGCCCGATGGGGGGAGTGAAGGCGGCGCGCGGCGGCGCCGTCGCCCCGTCCCCGCAGGCGGCGAGCCCCGCCAGCCCTGCGGCGCAGACGGCGAGGGTTCCCGGGAGCGCCCCCCTCAAAGCGTGATGGCGTCGTCGGCGGTCGACGCCAGCCCGTCGATGGCGACGGTGATCGAGATGGACCAGTCGCCGCCCATGTGGAGCAGGAAGCCTCGGATCCGGTACGTCCCGTCGCCGCGCGCCTCCGTCCTCGGCTCACGGAGCATCCCGTGCCCGTGGGCCGGCATGAAGCAGGTCATGGAGACCTCGGCGTCGGACACGGGCGCGCCCCCCTCGGCGCGGCGGACGCGGACGTCCACCTCGAAGTGCTCGTTCACGGGGATCGCCCCGTCCACCGGCTGCCACTCCACGACGAGGGCGCCGTCCCGCGTGGTCACGGCCCGCGGCTCGGGCACCGCGAGGGTGTGCCTCGCCGGCTGCTGCACGGCGGGCGTACCGGGGGTCGCGTCCCCCGAAGGGCGCTCCCCGCACCCGAGCAGGAGCAGGGGGGCGACCGCCAGGACGGAGGGGAGCGAACGGGCGCGGGCCATGGCGACACTGTAGTCCCGCGGGCGCGGCGGGTCCCGGCTTCGTCTCCCCTCAGCCGCCCTTCTTCTCGATCTTCGACCAGCTGTCCCGGAGCGTCACGGCGCGGTTGAACTCCACGCCCTCGCCGTCGGTGCGGACGAAGTAGCCCAGCCGCTCGAACTGGAACCGCTCCCCGGGCTCGGCGGCCCCCAGGGCGGGCTCGAGCTTGGCGTCCTCCACCGTCTCGAGGGAGTTCGGGTTGAGGTCCTCCTCCAGGGTGTGGCCGTCCGTCCCGGGGCGGGGGACCTGGAAGAGGTGGTCGTAGAGGTGGACCCGGGCGCTGACGGCGTCCCGGGCGCTGACCCAGTGGATCACCCCCTTCACCTTCTTCTCGCCCTCGGGCGTCACCCCGCCCCCGGTGCGGGGGTCGTAGGTGCAGCGCAGCTCCACGACCTCCCCGTCGTCGCCCTTGACGACCTCGTCGCACCGGATGACGTAGCCGAAGCGCAGGCGGACCTGCCCCTCCGGCCGGAGGCGGAAGAACTTCTTCGGCGCCTCCTCGCGGAAGTCGTCCCGGTCGATCCAGACCTCCCGGGTCAGGTACACGGGCCGGGTCGTGCTGTCCTCCACCTGGGGGTTGTCCACGGCAGCGCACTCGACGGCCTCGTCCTCCTCCAGGTTGGTGATGATCACCTTGAGGGGGCGGAGGACCGCCATGCGGCGGAGGGCGCGCTCGTTCAGGTCCTCCCGGAGCGCGTTCTCCAGCAGGTGCAGGTCGTGGGTCGCGTTGAACTTCGTGACGCCGACGCCCTCGCAGAAGCTGCGGATGGCCTCGGGGGTGTAGCCCCTGCGGCGGAGCCCGCGGATGGTGGGCATCCGCGGGTCGTCCCAGCCCGTCACGTGTCCGCCCTCGACGAGGAGCTGGAGCTTGCGCTTCGAGGTGATCGTGAACGTCGGGTTGAGGCGCGCGAACTCGATCTGGCGCGGGCTCGAGATCCCGTCGATGTGCTCGAGGAACCACTCGTACAGCGGGCGGTGGTTCTCGAACTCGAGGCTGCAGAGGGAGTGGGTGATGCCCTCGATGGCGTCCGACTGGCCGTGGGCGAAGTCGTACATCGGGTAGATGCACCACGCGTCCCCGGTCCGGTGGTGGTGCGCCCGCGCGATGCGGTAGAGCACGGGGTCCCGCATGTTGAAGTTCGGGGACGCCATGTCGATCTTCGCGCGCAGGGTGCGCGCCCCGTCCTCGAACTCCCCCGCGCGCATGCGCCGGAAGAGGTCCAGGTTCTCCTCCACCGAGCGTCCGCGGTTCGGGCTGTCTCGCCCCGGCTCCGTGGCCGTCCCGCGGTACTCGCGGGTCTGCTCCGCGGACAGGTCGCAGACGAAGGCGAGGCCCTTCTGGATGAGCTGCTCGGCGAACCCGAAGAGCTGGTCGAAGTAGTCGGAGGCGAAGTACTCGCGGTCCTCCCAGTCGTACCCGAGCCAGCGGACGTCCTCGCGGATGGCGTCCACGTACTCCTGGTCCTCCTTCGCGGGGTTGGTGTCGTCGAACCGCAGGTTGGTGCGGCCGCCGTAGCGCGCGGCGATGCCGAAGTTGGTGCTGATGGCCTTGGCGTGACCGATGTGCAGGTAGCCGTTGGGCTCGGGGGGGAACCGCGTCAGGACCTGGCCACCGAAGCGGCCGGACTCGATGTCCCGCTCGACCTCGAGCTCCACGAAGTTCCGGTGGTCGGCGGGAGGGGTGCCCTCGGGGGCGTCCTGGTTGGGGGTGGCCATGGTGTTCTCGGTGCGCTCCGGCGCCGCGAAGTGTACGCAGGCGCCGCTCCGTTCGTACCCTGACCGCCGTGAAGCGCTCGGAACCGCTCGACGGACTGCGCGGGGTCGCCGTCCTCCTGGTCCTGCTCTCCCACTCGAGCAACGCGGGCCACGACCTCCTCCCCGGCCTCGATGCCAGCGGAGTCGGGCGGGCCGGCGTGTTCCTGTTCTTCGTGCTCTCGAGCTTCCTCCTGACCGGTCAGGTCCTCGGGAAGGCCGCCGCCGGGGAGCCGGTGGGGTGGGGGCGCTTCGCGGTCCGGCGGCTCCTGCGGGTGGTCCCGGCGTACGCCGTCTGCATGGGCCTCCACGCGGCCCTCGGCGTGTTCTCCCCGGAGGTCGCACTCCAGCACGTCGCCTTCGTCCGCGGTGAGGCGCACTTCTGGACCGTGCCGGTGGAGGTCCTCTTCTACCTCTCCCTCCCCGCCCTCGCCCTGGGCCTCTCGGCCCTGCCGGGCGCCCCCTGGCGGGCTGCGGCGCTCGTGCTCGGCATCGCCGCCCTGAGCTGGGTCGCCCCGCCGGACTACCCCGCTCGGCCGCCGGCGTACACGCCGAACGTGCTGCCCTTCCTCCCCGTCTTCCTCACGGGCTCGCTCCTCGCGGTGGTCGCGCCGGGGCTCGCGCGGCTGGGGGGGGCCGCGGGGCGGGCGGTCCTCGTGGCGGGCGGCGCGGCGGCGCTCGGGCTCGTCGTCCTCACCCCGTCGGTGCTCGGCGCGCTGACCGGCGAGCCCGTCCCGCACCGCCGCTTCCACCTCTGGTTCCTCGAGCACTCGACCCTCTGGTTCCTGGTCCTCGCGGCCGTGGTCGTGCCGTCGGGCGCGCTCCTCCGCGCGGTGCTCTCGTGGCGCCCGCTCACCGCCCTCGGCCGGATCAGCTACAGCGTCTACCTCTACCACGGCATGGGGCTCGCCCACGCGGACGCCTCGCCCCTCGGCGGGCACGGGCCCTCGGTCGGCTTCCAGGCCCTGCTGCTGTCCGTCCTCCTCGGCGGCGCGAGCTACCTCCTCGTGGAGCGACCGGCCCTCGGCCTGTCTCGAAGTGGGGGGGGCGCGCTGCCTGCCACCATGCGCGGCTCGTCCGACTGATCGGAGGAGGCGTCCGGGGCGTGTCCTGCCTGGCCCCGGGGTGCGACAGCCGGTCCCGCGGAGCGCCCACGCGCTGTCAGGAGCCCGGTGACGGCTTGTCCCACGATCGAGGGAACCTCCGGCCCTCCGGGCGCCTCCGTGA
>JASFWR010000381.1:0-3650 GCA_050049155.1 Planctomycetota bacterium
TTCGCCGAGACCGAGCTCTACCTCTCCACCGACCCCGAGCGCTTCCCCGAGGCGCCGGTGGCCACCGCCACCTTCAAGCGCCTGCGCAAGGGCCAGCGCCTCGACCTCCCCGCCCCGGTGCCCGCCCGCTACGTGCGCGTCCGGGTCCTCTCCGAGGTGAAGGGCAGCCCCTGGGCCTCCGCCGCCGAGATCGGCGTCACCGTGAGCGACGGCTGAGCGGGAGCGGCGCCGGCCGGGGGGCGCCGGCCAGTGGCCCCGGGCGCACCATCTACGACGTCTCGCCGTACATCTACGACAATACGCCGTACATCCGAACGCACCCGCGGCGGCCCGTGAGAGACTCTGCCGATGCTCTCCCGCAAGGCCCTCATCGTCCTCGCCGCGGCGCTCCTCGCCGCGCTCGGCTGGTTCGCGCTCCAGGGGTCCGAGGCCCCCGACGGCCCGCTGCTCTCCGGCAGCACCTCCGCGACCGATGCGGCCGACGTCGGTGAGCCGGACCTTCAGGAGCTCGGCGTCGACGAGGCGAGGGTCGCAGCAGGCGGCGCTCCCCGACCGGAGGCGAGCGACGCGCCGGCCGCCGCAGCCGCCCACGACGGGCTCCTCACGGGGATCGTGCTGAGCGCGACCTCGGGCGCGCCGCTCGCCGGCGCGCGGGTGGTGGTCACGCGCCGGGTCCACTCCGAGTTCCGCATCCCCGACATGAACGAGCGGGAGGCGCGCGAGGAAGTGACGGAGGGCACGGCCGACGGGACCGGGCGCTTCGAGCTGGTCGTCCCGACCGCGGTCCCCCTGGACCTCGAGGCCCGCGCGGCGGGCCACGCCCTGGCGCGCCGGTCCCACGTCTTCGCGGGGGAGGACCTGGTGCTGCAGCTCGCGGAGGCGGCGATCCTCGAGGGCACGCTGACCCGCGCGACGGACGGCGCGCCCGTGGAGGGCGCCCTCATCCTCGGCCGGGACGACCGCCGGCTCGAGCTGTGCCGCGCCCGCACCGGCCTCGCCGGGGAGTTCCTCTTCGAGGACCTCCCCCCCGGCCTCGTCACCCTGCAGATCACCCCCGAGGACGCCGCCGTCCCCCCGGATCAGCGGGTCGAGCTGCGGTCCGGCGTGCGCACCCGGGTGGACCTGGCCCTGGACCCCGGGGTGCGCATCCACGGCGTCGTCACGGACGCCAGCGGGAGCCCGATCCCGGGCGCCGAGATCGGGCTCGGCGGCTCGTTCAAGCGCTCCGGGACCACCAACCTCGAGGGCGAGTACGAGCTCGTCGGGGTGGGCGGCGTGCGGCGCCGGGACCTGACGGACCTGCGGGCGCGCGCGGAGGGGTACGGCGGCGAACGGGCGAAGCTCCCCTTCTCCGAGCTCTCCGCCGACACCCGCGTCGACTTCGTGCTCCGCGCGGGCCGCGTCGCGACGGGCCGGGTGGTCGACCCGGAGGGCGCCCCGCTCGAGGGCGTGTACGTGGCCGGGTCGGGCTCGAAGAAGGCCGAGGGCGTCTTCAGGACCGACTGGGTGTCGGCGGTCACGGGCGCCGACGGGCGCTTCACGCTCACCTCCCTGCACCCCCTCGTGGACCACCAGCTCTTCCTGAAGCAGGACGGCCGCGGCACGCGCGTCTACGACTTCCCCCTCGACGAGGCCGAGCGCGAGCGGGTCGACCTCGGCGACCTCGTGCTCCACCCCGGCGGCCGCATCGAGGGCACCCTGACCACCGCGTCCGGCGTGCCCATCCCCGAGCACTCCGTGAAGCTCCGGGGCTCCAACGGGGACCTCGGGCGCTTCCGGCCCGACGGCGAGGGCATCCCGAGCACGTGGGTGACCAACGTGCGCGAGTCGCGCACGGACGCCGACGGGCGCTTCCACTTCGACGACGTGCCCGGGGGCACCATGAAGGTGACGGCCGCGGTGCGGGGTCAGCCGAGCGCCAACGACGAGCAGACGGTGGAGCTCGCGGAGGGCCAGCGGGTGGACGGCGTGACGCTCCGCCTGGAGCTCGGGACCCCCATCACCGGCGTCGTCCTGACCCCGAACCGCTCGCCGGCCACGGGGGTCTTCGTCCAGGTCGCGGGCGGCCCGGACGCGCCGCGGATCCGCGCGCGGTCGGGCGCGGACGGGCGCTTCGAGCTCCTCGGCGTCACCGAGGCCATGGGTGAGGTGGAGCTCTTCACCATCGTCGCCTCCTACAACTGGTACCACCCGGATGCGCGCCTCGGCGCCAGCCCCACCGCCCGCGCCCGCGTCGGCGACTCCGACGTGGAGCTCGTCCTGCAGGAGCTGGTGTCGCTCACCGGAAGGGTCGAGGACTCGGACGGCGCCCCGGTCGTCGGCGCCCAGGTCCTCGCCTACCGCGCCGGCGCCCCGCAGCTGAAGGACAACGCCCTGATGGCCGCGCGGACGGACGAGGCGGGGACGTTCCGGCTCGACCTACCCGAGCAGGGCGAGGTCGACCTCGTGGCGAAGCCCCCGATCCCCCCCGGCGCCCCGGCCGCGGAGCCGGGGAGCGAGGCCGCGCCGGCGCCCGCCGTCCTGGAGCCCGCCGTCCTCGAATTCGTGTCGAGCGACGCGGAGGGCGTCGTGCTCCGGTTCGAGCGCTGAGCTGCAGCGCCTGATCGTGGCGCCCGATCCAGGGGCCCGATCCAGGGGCCCGGCCCGCGCGCCCAGCTCGGGCGCTCCGCTCCAGCACGCCCTTCCAGCACCGGGCGGGTCAGGCGCACCGCAAGGGCACGGGGTCGGTGGAGGGAGCCCCGCGACGGCTCACCCGGGTCCGTGACGCATCCCTGACAACGCCGACACCGCAGGGGGGCGTATCCTCGGTCGCCCGAGCCCCACCAACCCATGAACAGCGCCCTCCTCTGCGCCGCGCTCCTCGCGGCCGCCCAGTCCGCTCCGCAGCCCGCCGCGGAGCTCCCCGCCGCCGAGATCGCCGCCGCAGAGACCCCCGAGGCTCCCGCGGCCGGCGACTGGCCGCGCTACCTCGGCCCCGAGGGGACGGCCGTCGCTCCCTGGCCCGAGGCGACGTTCGCCTGGCCCGAGGCGGGTCCGAAGGTCCTCTGGCGCCAGCCCATCGGCGGCGGCTACGGCGGCGCCGCGGTGGCGGACGGCGAGGTCTTCCTGTTCGACCACGAGCGGAACGAGCGCGACGTGCTGCGGGTCTTCGACCTCGACTCCGGCGAGGAGCTGTGGTCCGCCGGCTACGCCCAGGGGGGCCGGCTCAACTTCGACGGCTCGCGCACGGTGCCGACCATCGTCGGCGACCGCGTCTACACCACCAGCGGCTTCGGGCCCGTGGCGTGCTTCGACCGGGAGGCGCGCGAGCTCCTGTGGAAGGTGGACGTGGAGGAGACCCTCGGCGGGCGCAAGCCCATGTTCGGCTGGTGCGTGCACCCGGTCGTCTTCGAGGACCTCGTCCTCGCGGCGCCCCTGAACGAGGACGTGGGCCTGGTGGCCCTCGACCGCGCGACGGGGGAGGTCCGCTGGCGCTCGGAGCACCTGGGCTACACCCACTCCTCCCCGACCCTGGTGCAGCTCGGCGGCCGCTGGCAGCTCCTGTTCAACGTCTGCGAGCGGACCGCCTCCGGCCGCGACGAGCCCGCGCCTTCGACCCTGTGGTCCCTGGACCCCGCGACGGGCGAGCCCCTCTGGCGGCACGACCTGAC
>JASFWR010000079.1:0-11827 GCA_050049155.1 Planctomycetota bacterium
GATGAGCTCGGGGGTGCCCGCGAGGACCTCCAACTGGTCGTCGGTGAGCAGCGAGCGCCACTCCACCGCCACCTCCCGCGGCGGGTCCCCGGCGGTGACCACGAAGTCCAGCTCGCAGTCCTTGGCGGAGATCATCATCCGCCACGAGTACAGGGTGCCGCGCTCGGTCCAGGCCGGCTCGGACGAGAGCAGCCACGGCCGCAGGGGCAGCGCGAGCTGCACGGCGAACCAGAGGCCGAGGGCCGGGAGCACGAGGGATCGCAGCGCCGGGGGCGGCGACCAGCGCCGCGCGGGGGACGCGGGCGGGCCGAGGCGCATCACGCGCCGCGCCCAGGCCGGGTCGAGGAACAGGAACCCCAGGGACAGGGCCAGGAGCGGGAAGACGCCGATGGGGAACAGCACCTGGTTGATGCCGTGGAAGAGCACGGAGGCGACGACCGCGGCCCCGCGCGTGCGGCGCCACAGGAGCGCGGGGACCACGAGCAGGTCGAAGAGCATCCCGGCCCACGAGAGGGCGACCCACGCCCCCCGGCCCTCGAGGGCGCTCGCGAAGGGCCAGCCCTGGGCCTCGGCCACGGCGAGCACGTGCGGCCCGAAGGGCTGCCCCTCGAACAGCCAGTCCGCGTTCCACTTGGAGAGCGCACCGAAGAGGTAGAGCACGGCCACCTGCCCGCGCAGGAGCCAGAGGGTCCAGGCGGGCACCTCGTCCACCGCCCGCGCCGGCCGCGTCCGCGCGTCCCGGGAGCCGGCGCGCCCGAGGGGGAGCCAGCAGGCCAGGAACGCCAGCAGCACGATCAGGTGGTCGTGGTTGTTGGAGTGGGTCCGCTCCAGCAGGAAGGTGTAGCTGAGCCCCACGAACAGGACCCAGGAGGCCAGCCGGGTCAGGCGCCCGGCGGCGAAGGCGACCGCGGCGACGAGGAGCGCCCAGAAGTGCAGCAGCATCCCCTCGCCGGGCCACGGCGCGAGCCACTCGAACCCTCGGTGGGGCACCCGCAGGACGGGCTCCACGTAGACGCGGCGGGCCCACCCGTACTGGAGGTAGTCGAGCAGGTGCCAGGCGAGGAGCACGCCGAAGCTGACCCGGAAGAAGACCAGCGGCGCCACGTCCACCGGCGCCGTGAGCGCGCGCCGCAGGCCGCCGGCGCCCGTCGTCCCGTCCTCTTCCGTCGCTGCAGCGCCCATGGTCAGGGAAGCCTACTCGATGCCCGAGCCCGCCCCGCGGAGGCCGAGCGGAGGGACCTGGCCCGGCGTTCGGAGTGAAGATCGAGCGAGGGTCGGATTCCGATGGCAACATCCAGGGTCTGGGTCGGTAGCCCAGGTGCTCACCGACCCGCGGCCCCTCCATCGGAGGTCCTCCCTCTGGCCCATCCTCGGGCCCCTTCCCGCAGCCACGCCGAGACCGACCATGACCCACCTCCTCCTGGCCCTCGCGGCCCTGACCCCCCACGGGGACGCCGGGGACGAGCTCGTCCTCTTCAAGGCCCCCGTCCAGCTCATGGCCGGGGACGCGGCCCTCGGGAAGCGGAAGATGTTCCCCTCCCCCGCCGCCTTCGACGTGGACGGGGATGGGACCCAGGACCTCGTCGTGGGCGGGCTGAGTGGCCGGGTCACCTGGTCGCGGCGGACCGCGGACGGCCTCGGCCCCGAGGCGCCCATGGAGCGCACGGACGGCAAGCAGCTCAGCTTCAACAACTGGTGATGCATCGGCATGGGTTCACAGTTCGTGGACCTCAACGCCGACGGGCACGTGGACTACCTCTCCGCCACCTTCGACGGCTCGCCCCACGTGAGCTACGGGAGTGAGAGCGGCTTCGCCGAGCCGACCCGGCTCGTGGACGGGAAGGGTGAGGACGTGCTCGTGTCCTACTACTACGACTTCGACGTGGACGAGCACCGCACCACCGGCCGCTCCATGCCCGACGGGAAGCCCGCGAACCTGCGCGGCATCTCCGCCGTGGCCATGGACTGGGACGGGGACGGGGACCTCGACCTGATCCAGGGGAGCTACGAGGAGGGGCACCTCTACGTCCAGATGAACGAGGGCTCCCGGACGGAGCCGAGGTTCACCGGCAAGAACGTGCGCGTGATGGCGGGTGGGAAGCCCCTCGAGGACAAGGCCAAGATGACCGCGCCGCGCCTCGTGGACTGGGACCGGGACGGGGACCTCGACCTGGTGTACGGGACCTTCGGCGGCTTCGGTGAGGCCGACGGCACCGCCGGCGTGTACCTGCTCGTGAACGAGGGGAGGCCCGGCGCGCCGAGCTTCGCCGCCCCCCGCGCGCTGCTGCAGACGCGCGGCACGGAGCTCCCGACGGAGCCCACGGGGCCCGTCGAGGGCCTCTACCCCGAGGTGATCGACTGGGACGGGGACGGGGACCTGGACCTCATCGTGGGGGGCTACTCCCACTGGGGCCCGAAGAAGCCGACCCTGACGAAGGCCCAGGAGGCCGAGCTCGAGGGCCTCAGGGAGCGCCTCGACGCCGCCCAGGAGGCCTACGCCGAGCTCCGAGACGTCTACATGGCCGCGCTCGAGGCCGAGATGGCCAAGGCCACCACCGACGAGGAGGAGGACGCGGCCATGGAGCGCGTCTACGCCGAGTACGAGGAGCGGATGTCCGCGCGTCGTGAGGCGATGACCTCCGTCCGGGCCCTCATCGACGAGCTCGTGCCGCCGAAGAAGCGGACCCCGGCCGTCTGGTTCTTCGAGCGCTCCTGACGTGCGCGCCGGACCCGTGCTCGCGCTCGCCCCCGCGGCGCTCACCCTCCTCTGCGCCTGCGGCGCTGCCCTGAGCCTCTCGTGCGCCCACGACGCGGGGAGGGCCGAGCCCGCGGCCGGAGCGATCGAGGCCATGATCGACGCCGCGGCGCGCTCCACCTCGGAGCTCCCGGTGGTGGGCCCCCACCTGAACTGGTCGCCCTTCCTGTGCATGGGGCCGCCAGCTGCGCGCGCCCTGCTCTCGTCGGTCGACGCGGAGGAGGGCCACGGCTCCAAGATCTACGCCCTGCGCTCCAACCAGGGCGAGGCATACATGAAGCTCGGCACCGACGAGGAGGTCGAGCTCCCGCTGTTCACCGTGCTGGTGAAGGAGGCCTTCGCCCCCGTCCTCCACCCGGGCGAGGACGCCCCCTCGCCCCACTCCACCCCCGGCTGGGAGCTGGCCCTGTCCGAGGGCTACGTCCCCTTCGCCGAGCGCGACGGGCTCACCTACACCACCGGCGCGCCGAGGGGGCTCTTCGTGATGCTCCGCCTACCGGAGGGCACCCCGGACACCATGGACGGCTGGGCCTACGGCACCGTGGACCCCGCCGGCAGGGTCACCGGATCCGGCGCCATGGAGAGCTGCATCCGTTGCCACCGGACCGCCGACCACGGCGGCGTCTTCGGCTGGCCCGCGGACGACTGACGCCCCGCCCGGCTCAGCCGCCGTACACGGCGCGGCGCAGGCGGACGGGGATGTCGAAGTTGAACTCCCGGGCGCGCGACATGAAAAGGCCGTAGAGCCGGTTCTCCGGGTCGATCCAGAAGTGCGTGTTGTGGTACCCGGCCCAGCCGAAGATGCCGTCCGGCGCCCCGGTCCCCTCGGGCCCGGCGTCGTGGGCCACGAAGACGCTGAAGCCCATACCGAAGCCCTCGGCCATCCCGAACATGGGCGGGATGTCCGGGGTGTGGAGGGTCGTCATCTCGGCGAGGCTCTCCTCGGAGACGATCCGCTGGCCGCGGAAGACCCCCCGGCAGGCGAGCATCTCGCAGAAGTTCGAGTAGTCCGCCATGCAGGACACCAGCCCCTCGCCGCCGAAGAAGGCGCGGCTGTCCGGGTCGTACGCCAGCTCGTCCAGGAAGCCCTGGGTGAACCCCTCGAGGGCGCCGGAGTTGATGTAGAGGGGCTGGAAGCGCTCCCGGCGATCCCCGCCCAGGTGGAAGCTGGTCTCGGTCATCCCCAGGGGCTCGAAGAGCAGCTCGTCGAGGACCACGTCGAAGGGCTTGCCCGTCACCACCTCCGCCAGGCGGCCGAGGATGGCCTGGTTGATCCCGTAGGCGTAGTCGCTGCCCGGCTCGAACTCGACCGGGTGATCCGCCGCCACCTCGACGAACTCCGCGAGGTCGGCGAAGCGCGTCTGGCTCGGGCTCGGCCACCCGTGGAGCGCCGGCTTGCCGAGGGCGTAGTAGAGGTAGCCGGACCGGTGGGTCATGAGGTGCTGGATGCGCAGCGGCTCCACGGCGGGCCGCGTCCCCTCCCCGTCCTTCACCTGGAGGTCCGCGAAGGCCGGGATGTACCGGGACACCGGGTCGTCCCAGGCGAAGAGCCCGCGCTCGTGCAGGATCAACATGGCGACGATCGTGATCGGCTTGCTCATGGACCAGATGGGGAAGAGCGTCTCGTCGGTGACGTCCGCGTCCCCCTCCCGGTTCGAGTCGACCGTCCCCTCGTAGAGCACCTCCCCGTCCTGCCAGACCCGGGCGACGTTGCTGCCCGTGATGCGCTCGTCGATGAGCGCCCGCTGCACGGCGCGCAGGTCGCGCTCCAGGGTCGCGCTCGTCCCCGCGCCTTCGGTGGCGACGGTCGCCGGGCGATCGCCGGGGCCGGCGCAGCCCAGGCTGGAGGAGATGAGGAGGAGGCCGCCGAGCAGGATCGATGAAGAGCGCATGGACGCGATCGTCCCATGCGCTCCTCCGGGCGTGAACTGCTCCGCGCGGAAGAACGTGCGTGGAATGGGAAACTCCGGACCGCCCTGCTGGCGAGCCCGGAGGCCGGTCAGGAGGTCCCGCTGCGGCGGCGCCCCGCCGCGCTCACGGCGCCGCAGGGACGGCTCAGCGCGGCGCGGGGTCCGCGGCCTCGCTCCACCCGGAGAGCCGCACCGCGCCGAGCTCGACGTCGCCCGCGGTCGGCGCTCGCCCCAGGGTGCGCCCGTGGAGGACGGCGCCGTCCGCGGCCGTGACCCGCAGGTCGAAGGACGCGCATCGTCCCGGGGTCAGCTCGGGGCTCCCCGCGACCCAGCTCGAGCCGCCGTCGCCGGTCCGGTAGGCGCGCAGGTCGTGGGCG
Source organism: Planctomycetota bacterium (assembly GCA_050049155.1). Taxonomy (GTDB): domain Bacteria; phylum Planctomycetota; class UBA1135; order UBA1135; genus Saltatorellus. The sequence continues at coordinate 5,043 of JASFWR010000079.1, forward strand.
CCGTCCGAGCCGGACTGGCGCACGTCGACCCGCAGGGCCGCAACGGGCGCGCCCTGGTCGTCCACGAGCCGGAAGGCCACGTTGCACGGCCGCGGCACCGCGGGCCCGCCGTGCCGGCCGCCCGGGTCCATGGGCGCGTGGGCGGCGCCGGGGCCGCGGTGCTCCAGCCGCTGGGCGCGGTCCATCAGATAGGTGGGCACCGGCTCCTCCTCGTCGGCGTGCGACGTGAACCCCGCCGACGGAACTCCCGCCGACGGAGCTCCCGCCGCCGGATCCGCGCCAGCCGCCCCCAGGAGCGCCTCCGCCTCCTCGGGGCCGAGCGCCCCGAGGGGCACGAGGGGCTGGAGCGCCGCGGGGACCGCCTCCGCGGGCGCGGGCGCCGCGACGGGGCCGACCTCGAGCTCGTGCTCCACCAGCCCCGCCGTGATCCCCTGCGCGCCCTGCAGGCGGGCCAGGGTGTCCTCCGCGAGGCGCGCGAGGCCGCCGAGGGCGAGCACCACGCTGGCGTAGATCAGGATGGGCCCCTTGAAGGGCAGCTTCGGTCGCGCGTCGGTGTGCATGGGTCGGGCTCCTCGAGCAGGGAGATCGGCCCGCGCGAGGGCGCGCCTGCAGCCCTTCCCTCCCTGCGCCGCGACGGGTCCCGCGATCGACCTCGCGCGGTCCGATTCGAGCCAGCAGGCCCGCCGGCCCCGATCAGTGCCAGGCCTTGGCGAGCCGGCGCGCCCGGGCCACCTGAGCGGCGCTCAGCTCCGTGTCCCTGAGCTCCTCCAGCGCCGCAGCGGCCCCGCGGTGCCTGGCCATGGCCGCGAGGTCGAACCACATGGCGGCGAGCACCGGGTCGGGCGCCGGCACGCCGCGCCCCGTCCGCAGCATGCGACCGAGGTTGTAGCGTCCCTGCGGGCTGCGCCCCTCGGCCGCGCGGCGGTAGAGGGCCGCGGCCCGGGGGAGGTCCACCTCGGTCCCGATCCCCTGCTCCACGAGCCACCCCAGGTGGTCGAGGGCCTCGGCGTCCCCGGACTCGGCCGCGCGGGCGGTCCAGCGGTACGCCTCCGCGCCGTCCATCTCGACGCCGCGGCCGTCCCGGTACGCCACGCCGAGCCAGATCATCGCCCCCACGCCGCCGGCCTCGGCCACGCGCAGGCGGTACTGCACGGGCGTCTCCCCGGCGCGCTGACGGAGCTCCCGGGCGCGGGTCTCGGCGCCGTACGCCTCCACCATCTCCCGGGGCCACTGGAAGCGCGGGGCGGACGCGGGGTCCCAGCCGGCCAGGTGGGGCTCGTCGAGTCGCTCGCTCACGTGCACGTAGCGCCAGGCGTCCGGGCCGAAGACCTCGACGCAGAGGGCGTAGAGCACCGGGTCGTGCTTCAGCAGCTCCTCGCGGGTGTCCACCAGCCCATGGTCGTGGTCGCTCTCGCGGTTCGTGTCGAAGTAGCTCTGGACCCCCTCGGCCCAGTACTCGCTGAGGTTCGTGGCGGCGTAGGTGTCCTTCCAGAGCCCCGCCGCCATGGCGTCGCGGTACGCGTCGGAGAGCCGGGCGCCGAAGCTCTCGACCGTGGTGCTCAGGCCCATCTGGTGGATGGCGTGGGCGAACTCGTGGATGAGGATGTTCTCCGCGGCGTAGGGGTCGCCGGGGAACGCGAGCAGGTTCTCCTCCCCGCAGCTGACCGAGGGCCGGCTGGGCGTGGCGCCGAGCCCCCGGGCCCGCCGGTCCCAGAACCGCGCGGGCTCGAGGTCCGCGTGCTCCGGCACGTCCGTGGTCCACTCATCGTGGGCCATGACCGTGAAGCGCACGCCGTTGTCCGCCATCGCCCGGAGCAGGGCCGGGTCGTGGCCGATCATGCGCCGGATCAGGTGCGCCGCCTCGAGCAGCGCCTCGGGCCGGACCCGGTGCGAGCCGACCACGGGGAGCCCGCCCACGTCGACCCACTGGTCGTAGAAGGCGGTGAGCTCGAACTCGCGGACCACCGAGGGGGACGGCGGGCCGACGGCGTCGGGCGCGGGGTCCTCCCAGAGCAGGAGCGGGGCGGCCACGAGGGCGGCGGCGAGGAGCGTGTCCATGGGCAGCGGGGCCGGCGGTGGATTCGTCTGGGTCGGAGGCGAGGTCTTCAGGACCGGCGGCGGGGTCAGCGGGAGACACCCTCCCACTCCACGCCGATCTGCGGCCACACGTTGCCCCCGGCGGGCTTGCCGGGGCCGAGGTCCACCTGCATCACCGCGCCGTTGCGGTCGATGGTGAGGGGGACGGCCTCGGTCTCCAGGTCGAGGGTGAGGCGCTGCCAGAAGTCGTCCTCGTCGATCTCCTTGCCGTTCACCGCCGTGACCACGTCGCCCACCTGGAGGCCCGCTTTCTCCGCGAGCTTGCCCGGGCTGATGGACTTGACCCGATAGGCGTTCACGACCCGCTCCTCCCAGAGCACCTCGCCAGTGGGGACCGTGACCTCCATCTTCGACCGCCCGCCGCCGTTCCAGCACATCAGGTCGTACTCCCCCGACGCGACCTCCTTGAACCGGGCGCGGTGATCCTCGTCCAGCTTCGCGTCGTTGCCGCCCCACCAGCCGTTGCCGCGCCCGCCCTTGCGCTGCATCCAGAACCCGGTGCCCGCCGGGAGGTCGGGCGCGTAGACGACGACGTCGTGGAACGTCGGGGCGACGAACGAGACCTCCTGGCTCCCGGCCCGGACCGTGACCTCCTCGGTGGCGATCGCCTCTCCCCTGCCGCGGCCGCGGCTCGAGGCCTTGCGGAGCTCGACCCGGAAGAGCCCCGGCTGGAGCCCGGTGATGACGGCCTCGCCCTCCGCGTCGACCCGCTGGGACTCGCGGGAGGAGCTCAGGGTGCGGACGCTCCCGTTCTCCTTGCGGACGATGGAAACCGCGCGCACGGAGAAGCCCGGGCTCACGTCCCCGGCCACGCGCACCACGAGCTCGGCGCTCGGCTCGAAGGCGAGGGCCACCTCGGTCTGGCCCTGGGTGATCGGCCGCACGAGCTCGCCGTAGCCCTCGACCGTGGCGGAGAGCTCGGCCGACTCGACGCCCGTCCACCCCTCCTTGCCCAGCATGCCCGTGAAGGGGAGCCAGTACTCGCCCGGACCCCGGGTGATGGCCGACGGTCCGTTGGTGTCGCTGTCGTCGGCGCGCTCGACGCGCACGCGGAACGAGACGCCGGAGAGCTTGCGGCCGCCGGGGCCGGAGCAGCGGACCACCAGGAAGCGGCTCAGGTCCACGCCGTCGAGGACCAGGGACTCCTCCACGAGGCCGCCCGTGAGCTGGACCTCCGCCGTGACCTCGGCGGGCCCGTTCCCCCGGCCCGCCCCGATCAGGTAGGCGCCCTCGTCGAGGTCGGTCGCGACGTAGGCGTCCCCCCAGCCCCGCTCCATGCTGCGCCCCTCGCCGAAGACCTCCCCGGGCTCCTTGCCCTCGGCCTTGCTGGCCTCCACGACCCGGACCCAGGGCTTCACCGGCGGCTCGAGGTCCGAGCGGTCCTCCACGGAGACCCGGAGCACCGACCGCGGCTCGAGCTGGATCAAGTGGGGGCCGTCGCCGTCGCGGTCCAGGTCGATGAACTCCACCTCCGAGGTGAAGTCGGACACGTACCGACGGTACTCCAGGCGGCGGACGTCCCCCGCCAGGGCCTGGATCGACGCCGTCGGCTTGGAGAGGCGGACGGTCGGCTCCTCCCGGGTCCAGCCGTGCGTCTCCGGCCGGCGGCCGGTCCCCACCAGGAGCAGCGCCTCCTCCGGGGAGCTGCCGTCGGGGAGCCGCAGCTCGAGCCGGTACTCGGAGACCGCGGTCCCGATGAACGTCGCGGTCTCCCCCGCGTGGACGTCCCTGGAGCGGAAGACGAGACCCTCGTAGTACGCGCTCAGGGAGTGCTCGCCCGCGCGCAGCCCCGACATCTCGAAGCGCCCCTCGCCGTCCGTCGTGGCCGTCCGCTGACGGCGGCGCGCCGAGAGCAGGTCGCGGGCGCTGTCGGCGAGCTGCTCCTCCACGTTCGCGGGCCCCCGCCACGCGCGCCCCACTCGCTGGGTCGACTCCTCGGAGGCGCTCCAGGCGGTCGGGTCCTCGCGGTTGCGGCAGACGATCGTCACCCCCGGGAGCGGGGCGCCGTTCTCGTCGAAGGCCACGCCTCGGATCGTCCCGCTGCCCGCGGCGGCCTCCTCCTCGGCGCCGCCCTCGAGCCGCGCGATGGTCGCCCGGGAGGCGGCCGACGCGTCCGCGTCGAGGACCCGGTCGGCCACGCCGCGGTCGGCGGCGGGCGCGGCGGAGCGGCCCGCCGCGAGGGGCGACGCCATGTCTCCGCGGGACGCGCTCGCGCGGTCACCACCCCCGGGGGTCCCGGTGAAGCGGGGCACCGCCGGGCCGGCCGCCTCCACCGTCGACCCGCCTCCATCTCCCAGGAGCAGGCCGAGGCCGGCGCCCAGGCCGAGGCCCAGGACGAGGGTGAGCAGGGCGAGGCGTGAGGTGTTCATGGGGGCAGAGCCGTCCCTCCAGGGAGCCTCCTGAAGCTAACCCCGCCGAGCTCGCAGGTTGCAGGCCTTCCCGCACTCCTGACGGCACTGTTGCAGGGGAGGCTGGCGCGGCGTCCTGGCGTGAGAACGGAGGCGGGCCTTGCGTCATCCTGACGGTCCGCGCGCCCCGCTCCGAGAGAGCGCGGGCGTGACCCGCGCCCCTCCGCGCCGGGGCCGATACGATCCCGGACCATGAAGGCGCGCGCGCACTCCCGATGGGTTCGGACCCTGGCCGCCGGCGGCCTCGCGGGCCTCGTGGCCCCGGGGTGCGGTGGTGAGACCCCCGAGGCGCCGCCCGCGCTCCCCGAACCGCCGGCCGCCCAGCTCTTCACCGACGTCACCGGCGCCTCGGGCGTGGACTTCACCCAGGGCTCCGGCGCCGCCGGCGGCTGGGTCCTGACCGAGATCATGGGCGGGGGCGGCGCGCTCTTCGACATGGACGGCGACGGGGACCTGGACCTTCTGCTGCTCCAGGGGGGCGTCGACCCGGCGTCCTCCACGACCCCCCAGGCGGGCGCGGGTCACGCCCTGTTCCGCAACGACGGCGAGGGGACATTCACGGACGTCAGCGACGGCGCGGGCTTCGCGGCGCTCCACGGCTACGCCATGGGCGCCGCGGCCGGCGACGTGGACGGGGACGGCGACGTGGACCTCTACGTCTCCCAGCAGGGGATGGACGCCCTGTTCCTCAACGACGGGACGGGCCGCTTCCGGGACGCCACCGACGAGTGGGGCGCGGGCGTCCCCGGGTGGTCGACCTCCGCCGCCTTCGGCGACCTGGACGGGGACGGGGACCTCGACCTCTACGTGGCCCGGTACATCGAGCTCGACGGGAAGATCGTCTGCAACGACGCCGCGGGCCGGCGCACGTACTGCCCGCCGGGCAGCGGCGACCCCGTGCACGACGTCCTCCTCATCAACCAGGGCGGGCGCTTCGAGGACGTGAGCGCCGCGGCCGGCCTCGTGGGCGCGCCGCAGCCCGGCCTCGGGGTCGTCATGGAGGACCTCACCGGCGACGGGCGCCTCGACGTCTACGTGGCCAACGACGGCCAGGCCAACCAGCTCTGGGTCCCGGACGGGGCGGGCGGCTGGCGGGACGAGGGGTCGACCCGGGGCGTGGCGCTGAACCAGAACGGCTTCGCCGAGGCCAGCATGGGCGTGGTCGTGGAGGACCTGGACGGCGACGGGCTCAGCGACCTGTTCATGACGCACCTGCAGGAGGAGACCCACACCCTCTACCGCGCCCGCGGCGCCGGCGCCTTCAGCGACCGCACCGGGCAGGCGGGCCTCGGGGTCATGACGAGGCCGAACACCGGCTTCGGGGTGGCCGCCTTCGACGTGGAGCTCGACGGTGACCTGGACCTCGCCATCGCCAACGGGCGGGTGCGCATCGGGCCCGTGCCGGCCGGCTGCGAGCTGGAGGGCGCGTGGGCGCAGCTGGCCGAGGCCAACTCGCTGCTGCTCGGGGAGGGGCCGCGCTTCTCGAACGAGCAGGAGCGCGCCCTCGCCCTCACCGGGCCCCTCCTCGTGGACCGGTGCGTGCTGCAGGGAGACCTGGACGGCGACGGGGACGTGGACCTCGTGGTCACCGGCAACGAGACCTCCGCCCGCGTCCTGCGCAACGACGCGACGCGGGAGGGCGCCTGGGTCACCCTCGACCCGCGCGTCTCGGAGGGCGCGGCGACGGCCCTGGGCGTGCAGGTGAAGGTGACCGCCCCGGGCTTCGCGCTCACCCGCACGACCCGGGCCTCCGACGGCTACCAGTCCAGCCGCGACCCCCGCGCCCACTTCGGCGTGCCCGGCGCCCCGGCCGCGGTCGACGTGGAGCTCCGCTGGGTCGACGGCCTCGTCGAGCGCTTCGCCGGCCTCGAGACCGGCGGGGTCCGGCGGCTCGTGCGCGGGAGCGGGGAGGCGGTCCGGTGAGGCGCCTCGCCCTGACCCTCGCCGCCCTCGCGGCCGCGTGCGGCGGCGGCGGCGGCGCCCCCGCGCCCGACGTCCCCGAGCCCCCGGCGCTCGACACCAGCACCATGGAGCCCCTGGTCGCCCGGACCCTGGAGGCCGCCCGCGCTGCGGTGCTCGCCGCGCCGTCGAGCGCCGCGCGCTGGGCCGAGCTCGGCCTCGCCCTCGACGCGCACTTCTTCCTCGAGGAGGCGGAGCAGTGCCTGGCCGTGTCCATCGACCTCGACCCCACCATCTTCGACGCCGCCTACGACCACGCGGTGCTCGGGACCATGCTCGAGCGCGAGGTGGCCGACGTCGCGGCGCGCTTCGAGCGGGCGG
>JASFWR010000382.1:0-3613 GCA_050049155.1 Planctomycetota bacterium
CCTTCGGCCACGGCCCCGACGGCCTGCCCTACGACAACAAGGCGCTCATGGCGCCGGCCGCCCACCTGCTCGTGTTCGACGCCCTCGCCCGGAAGGCCGGCGTGGAGTCGAGGATCTGGGAGCACATCGAGCCCTACGTCCGGCACAGCTGGTCCAACCCCGACGACGGCGGGCACGGCGCCATGGGCTACAACGCCTCCTACCGCGACAAGGGGGAATTCTGGTCGAGGACGGGGCTCTGCGCCCTCGCGGAGGAGCTCCGCGGCGACCGCGCCCGCATGGCCCCCCTGCTGTGCGTGCTGATGGAGGAGCGCCACCCCTGGATGCTCAACAGCCACGCCTACGGCGAGCCCGGCGCCGCCCTCGGCCTGCTGGGCCTCGCGGTCGTGAAGCCAAAGGCCTTCGAGGAGATCCTCCCCCAGTGGCGCTGGCGCTTCCTCTGCTCCTGGGAGCCCGGCTACGGCCTGCGCTACTCGACGCCCCACATGGGCGCCCCGTACCTCGGGGAGGAGGCGGTGGTGAACCTCGCCTACCTGCTGCTGCTGTCCACCGAGAACGACGGCCTCGTCATGAGCTCGGGCGGGCGCTGAGCGGGGTTCACTCGGCGAGCAGCGCCGCGTGGACGCGGGCCACGTCCCCCATGTAGTACGGGCTCGTGTGCTCCGTCGCCGCCGTGTCGATCGCGGCGCGGGCCTCCTCGGTCCGGCCGAGGGCCTCGTTGAACAGGCCCACGTAGAGGTAGGCGTAGAAGAGCGCCGACTCGCTCTGCGTCGTCCCGTCCGCCGCCCGCGCGGCCTCCATCACGTGGATGGCCGTGGTCCGGCCGGCGAACATGTCGAGCACCTCCATCATGGGCACCCGGGAGTCCGGCGCCACGGGCAGCATCCGGGCGCGCGCCGCCTCGACGCCCTCCAGCCGGGCCACGCAGAGGAAGTGCCAGGCCGTGTTCTCCACGTCGTTCCCGTTGACCGTCCGGTGCAGCTCGAACTGCGCCGCGCCGTCCGCGTACCGGCCGGCGTAGTACTGGGCGATGCCCCGCCGCCAGTGGTGGGCCTCGAGCCCCGGCTCGAGGGCGATGGCGGCGTCGAAGTCCGCGATGGCCTCCTCGAAGCGCCCCGCCCTCAGGTGCTCGTCCCCGCGCCGGTCGAGCTCGCTCCAGGAGAGCGCCGGCGCTTCGGGGGGCGCCGCCTCGGCCGCGGCGGTCTCCACGACCTCCGCCGGCGCGTCGGTGGCGGGCTCCTCCGCGGTGGCCGCCGGCTCCTGGGGCGGGGCGGGGGTGCCGCAGGAGAGGAGCAGGAGCGCCGCGCCGGCGGGCCAGAGGATCGAGGGGGTCGCCATGGGCGGAGTATGCCACGGGGCCGGCGCGGCCGCCCCCGCGGTGAACGAGCCGGGGCCGGCGCGGTCTCCCGCGCCGGCCCCGGCGATCCGTCGTCCTGGGCGCTCGATCAGAGCCCGGACTTGCCCTTGCGGGCGGGCGGCAGCAGCGGCACCGCGCGCCGGACGGCGGGGCCCTCGGGCTTCGCCGCGGGCTTCTCCTCGCCGTACTCACCGCGCTCGAACTCGGTCACGCCCATCTCCACGAGGAGCGTGTCCACGGCGCGATCCATGGCCTCGCCGCGCACGCCCTCGTAGCGGATCTTGCCCTCGCTATCGAGGACATAGATCGTGGGCCACCCGGTGACGCCCCACTGGCTGGCGATGGGCCCGCCGGTGGAACCGCCGTCGAAGAAGCTGGGCCAGGTCACCCCCATCTCGGGGCGGCGTTCACGGTAGCGCTCCTCGTTGTCACTGTTGATACCAACGAGGGCGAAGGGCTGATCCTCCAGACGCTTCACGAGCGTCTTTTCGTGCGGGATCATCGCAACGCAGGGGCCTCACCAGAAGCCCCAGAAGTCGATCACCGTGACCTTGCCCTTGAAGTCCGAGAGCTTCATGTCGTTGCCGTCGATGTCCTTGCCGACGATCTCGGGCGCGACCATGCCGACCTGCAGGCGCTCGACCTTGAAGACCTGACCGCCGGCGCGCCGGCCGTACTTGGTGCTCGGGAAGTTCGCGGCGACCTGGCGGTAGCGCTCGAGCGCGGGCGCGCGCTCCTCGAGGGAGCCGCGGCGCACGTCGACCATCGTCGCCCGGTTGTAGGCCGCTTCCGCCGCCACGTCCGCCGAGGAGGCGAGCTGTCCGATCATCACGAGCAGCGCGTCCGAGGTGTCCTTGGACATGCCCGGGGCGCGGCTGCGCATCATGACGGCGCGCGGCAGCTTCTCGTGGGGCGCGTCGGCCGCGGTCAGCAGGCCGACGATCCGGCGGGTGAAGTCCGCCTCCATCCGGTCGGCCGGGACGGCGTCGCCGGGGGTGTAGTGCTCGACGCACCACACCTGGGCGCGGACGGAGCCCTGGGACGCGGCCTGGTCGAAGCGGGGCCAGAACAGGGGCTCCGGCGCGGGGAGGCGCTCCGGCCGCGGGGTGGACGGGTCCTTCTCGTAGGCCTCGCGCCAGGCGCGCGAGCGAGCCATGAGCTCCTCGCGCCAGTCGGCGTAGGCGTCGTCGTACTCCTCCTCGAGGGCGATCACGGACTGCAGGAGCGCCTGGGCGTCCTGGTCCTGCGCCTGGAGCGGCGCCGCGAGTGCGAGGAGGCTCGTCGCGGCAAGCATGCAGGTCTTCATGGTTGGGTTCCTCCGCCCTGGGGGGCGATGAGTCGAGGGGCCCGGACGTGGATCGGTCCGGGACGGCGGGACGCCCCGTCGAGGGCGCTCGGCCCCCACAGTATCGCTCTGGCGTCGATCCCGGGCCCCCTATCTGCGGCGCGTGGCCGCGGCCCACGCGCCCGCCGCGGGATCCACCGGCGGCCCGGGCCGAGACCGGCGCCCGAGGGGTAAGAAGCGCCTCCGGATCGCCTAGGATCTTCCGCCATGACCGAGGTCGCCGAAGCACCCGGGTCCGCCGAGGGCCTGCACGAGACCCCCTCCGGCCGGGCCCCGCAGACCTGGGCGGCGCCCCTCGCGTCGGCAGGCGGCCGGGACGGCGAGGTCGCGCGGATCGCGGGCAAGGTGGAGGACGGGGTTCGGATCTCCGCGGAGGAGGCCCTGCACCTGCACGAGCGGGCGGACCTGCTCACGCTCGGGCGCCTGGCCGACCTCGTCCGCCGACGGAAGCACCCGGAGAACCTGGTCACCTACATCGTCGACCGGAACATCAACCCGACGAACGTCTGCCTGACCGACTGCGGGTTCTGCGCCTTCTACCGCTCCCCAGGGGACGTGGAGGCCTACGTGCTCTCACGGTCCGAGATCTACGAGAAGGTGGGCGAGCTCGCGCGCCTCGGGGGGAGGCAGGTCCTGATGCAGGGCGGCCACCACCCGCGGATCCTGACCGAGTGGTGGGGCGAGCTCATCTCGGACCTCCGCGAGCGCTTCCCCGAGGTCAACAGCCACGCCCTCTCCGCCCCCGAGCTCGACCACTTCTCGCACTACGAGAAGCGCCCGGTGGAGGAGGTCATCCGCGACCTGAAGGACGCCGGGCTCGGCAGCGTGCCGGGCGCGGGTGCCGAGATGCTGGTGGAGCGGGTGCGCAAGATCATCGCCCCGAAGAAGACCACCACCGACCGCTGGCTCGA
>JASFWR010000005.1:0-31186 GCA_050049155.1 Planctomycetota bacterium
ACGGACGACAGCCCCGGCTTCCTCGACCGCGTCGAGCTCAACGGCACCACGGTGATCGAGGGCCTCGAGGTCCCGAACGCCGGCAAGGGGAGGGCCCCGATCCGCTTCACCGGGACCAGGGGCCTGGTCGCCTTCCGGAACATCCAGGTCAAGCCCCTGGACCGGCCGGCCGACGCCGGCAGCTGGGAGTTCCTCGACGCGGCCGAGACCTGGGACGACTGGGAGCTCGTGGGCGACTGCAACTTCGAGCTCGACAACGAGGAGCTCGTGGGCAAAGGCGCCCTGGGCTGGCTCTGGGCCCCGGTGGACGAGCTCGGCGACGTGACCGTGCGCGCGCGCGTGAAGGTCAACGCCAACGGCGCCGGCGCCCTGATCGTCCGCGCGGCGGACGGGGACGACGGGGTCGAGGGCTACGAGGTGCGCGTCAACGCCTCGTTCCCGGACCGCACCATGACCGGCTCGATTCGCGCGGGCGACGAGAGCGCCGCCGTCGGCACGCTCCTGATCGCGGCCGACACCTGGGCGGACCTCGAGATCGACGTCCGTGACGGCCCCTTTGGGACGTCGGTGACGGTCCACCTGAACGGGGTACTCGTCAACCAGCTGACCCACGCCGAGGGCTTCGAACCCGGCGGCCTCGCGCTGCGTTGCGACCACGACGGCACCGTCTTCACGGTGCAGAACATCCGGATCCGACGATGAGCCAACGATCACGCCGCCTGCCCCTCGCCCTCGTCGGCGCCCTCGCCGTGGGCGCCGCCCTCCCCGCAGGCCAGCGCGGCGTGCTCGTCCAGCTCACCGACCGCGGTGAGCTCGTGGGGCTCATGAAGGACTCGCTGGCGCGCGGGACCGCGGAGCGCGTCCTGGCGCCGGGCGAGGTGGGCGGCGGGCTGGTGTTCAACGGTCGCGAGGACGCCTTCGTCGCCCTCCAGCCGACGCCAGCGGCCCTGCCCGCCGGCGAGTTCTCCGCCGGAGCGCTCGTCTCGGTCGAGACGCCGCGCCGCTGGGGCGGCATCGTCGGCGCCGTCGAGGACAACGGGGACGCGGAGACCGGGTGGGTCCTCGGGTACGACGACTCCGCCTTCACCCTGATGCTGTCCACCGCCGACACGGACGACGGCAACGGCGCCATGGTGACCCTGCGGGCTGATCGCCCCTACGAGTTCGGACGCCTCCACCTCGTCACCGCCCACTACGACGGGTCCAGGGCGGAGCTGTACCAGGACGGCGAGCTCGTCGCGAGCTCGGAGGCGCCGGGCGGCGCGGTGCGCTACAGCGGCGAGGAGCGCCTGACGGTGGGCGCGTACCGGGACGTGAACGAGTTCTTCCCCCACGACGGCCGCATCGCCGGGCTGCAGGTGCGCGGGTCGAACCTCTCCCACACGGCCTTCCGCAAGGTCCTCGGGAAGGGCTCCCCCACCCCGTGGACCGACGCGGCCTTCGAGTGGGCGGTGGAGCCGTACCTCACCTGGCCCTCCGCCGACGCGGTGACCGTGCTCGGCGAGTCCACCTGGCCCTCCGAGGCCGTCGTCCTGGTCCGGCCCGAATCCGAGTCCGGCTGGAGGGAGGTCCCCTCCGCGACGCCGGCCGCTCGCCTGCACGAGGTGCGCCTCGGGGGCCTGGAGCCGGGGACGAAGTACTTCTACCAGATGAGCGCGGTCGGCCCCGCCGAGGGGGACGCGATCCCCGTCCTCGAGGGGCCCGTCCGCTCCTTCCGCACCGCGCCGGACAGCGACGACGCCGCCTTCACCTTCGCGGTCATCGGCGACACGCAGACCAACGGCCAGGTGGCCAAGCGCGTGAGCGACCTGGCCTTCGAGCAGCGGCCGAACTTCGTCGTCCACTGCGGGGACCTGGTGGACACGGGCGGCACCAAGACGGACTGGACCGAGACGTTCTTCCCGAGCATGCGGCCGCTCATCGAGCACGCGCCCCTGGCACCCGTGCTGGGCAACCACGAGCAGGACGCGCGGCTCTACTACGACTACATGTCGCTGCCCGACCCCGAGCGCTGGTACTCCCTCCGCTACGGCTGCGCCGAGTTCTTCATGATCGACGGCAACCGCTCCCTGGCCCAGCAGTCGGAGCAGCTCGCGTGGCTCGAGGGTGCCCTGTCCGCGTCGAAGGCGCGGTGGCGCTTCGCCGTGCTCCACCAGCCGCCCTACACCAGCGACTCCAACGACTACGGGGACACGGCCGTCACTTCCTCCACGCGCGGCGACATGAACGTCCGGAACATCGTCCGCCTCCTCGAGGAGCACGGCGTGGACATCTGCTTCTCCGGCCACGTCCACGACTACGAGCGCACCTTCCCCATCAAGGACGGCGCGGTCCGGCCCCACGCGGAGGGCGGCGTGCTCTACATCACCGCGGCCGGCGGCGGCGGCTCGCTGGAGGACTTCGACGGGACGAACACCTGGTTCGGCAACCGCAAGGCGAGGCGGCACCACCACGTGCACGTGGCGATCCACGGGGACGACTTGGAGCTCCAGGCCATGGACGAGGACGGCCGCGTGTTCGACACGCTCCGCCTCCGCGACCGCTGAGGCCGCGCCTCAGAAGCCGAAGTTCGAGGAGCCGACGCCCGAGGCGAGCGCGACGAGGTCGTCCAGCTCCCCCCGGTCGATCTCCAGCGCGAGGGCCGAGGGCCAGGCGAGGGGGATCGAGAGGTTGTCGAAGCCCTGCGCCGACAGCAGGCGCGCGAGGTAGGCGGAGAACACCGCGACCTGGACCTCTCGGTCCTCCGGGAGCTCGTTGCGGCCGTCGGCGAAGGTGCGCGCCGCGGTCTCGATGGCGGGAGGCAGGGACCAGTTCCGGGCGAGCATCAGGCAGAGAGCGGGGCCCACGCGGCTGACGAGCTCGCGACGCATGCGCGAGGAGAGCCGCCGCCCGAGCCGCGCCTCGACCCGACCCACGAGCTGATGACCCAGGGGCGTCCCCGCGCCGAGGATCAGCCCGGCGAGCATGGAGGCCCGGTTCGCGCCGAGCTTGGTGGAGGAGACGCGGTGGGAGATGGCGCCGGCGATCCGCGCGCTGTTCCAGACCCGCTCGCCCCCGAGCACGCTCTCCAGCACCGGGCCGAAGATGCGGGAGCGCGCGACCTTGATCACCGCGAGCTCCCACAGGCACCGCATGCCGATGCGCTGGGCCGCGGCGCTGGCCGATTCCACCGGGGCGCTGGCGGCGTAGAGCGCGGAGTTGGCAAGATCGAACACCTGGCCGCGGAGGTCCTCGTCGCCGTCGAGGACCTCGCCCACGGCGGCCGCGTTGTACTCACCGCTCACCACGAGCGCGGCGAGCTCCACCGCCGCCTTGCTGAGGCGAGGGAGCTCCTCCTCGGCGGCCTGCATCTCCTTCAGGACCGCCTGCCGCCACTCCTCGTCCAGGGAGGGCGGGACGTCTACCACTTCACAAAGGTCCACGGAGGACTCATCGAATGCCGCCCGCCCCCAGGACTAGGACAATCACCGGATCGAGGAGCGGGGTTCTCCCAGCGGGACGCCGCCCGCGGGGGGGGCTGGCCCTGGCCGCCCTGGCCCTGCTGGCGGGGTGCGCGGCCACCCCTCCGGCCACCCCTCCGGCCACCCCCGACGTGGCGCCGGGCCCGGTGCTCGCCGTGGGCGGCGGGGGCACGCCGGCGGAGGCCCTCCGCCTCGGACTGGGACACGCTCCCGCGGGCGCGCGGGTGGCGGTGGTGCCCTTCGCCTCCGGGCGGGAGGACCGCGGGGTCGGCGCCGTGGAGATGTGGCTGGAGGCCGGGGCCGGGAGCGCGGCGCTGGTGCCCGAGGACGCGGGCGCACGCCGGCTCCTCGAGGAGGCGGACGTGATCTGGCTCGGCGGCGGCAGCCAGCACCGGCTCATGGACTCGCTGGAGGCCCTGGACCTCGTGGACCTGATCCGGGCCCGGCACCGGGGAGGCGCGCTGGTCGGCGGGACGAGCGCGGGCGCGGCGGTCCTCGGGAGCGTCCTGATCTCGGGCTCCCCGGACCCGCGCGCCTACGTGGGCGGCGCCATGCCGACCCGGCCCGCCCTCGACCTCGTCCCAGGGGTCCTCGTGGACCAGCACTTCCGGGAGCGGAACCGGGAGGGGCGGCTCCTCACGGCGGTGCTCGACGGCGAGGGCGCGTGGGTCGGGGTGGGCATCTCCGAGCGGACCGCCGCGCTCTTCGAGGGAGCGGCCTTCGAGGTCGCCGGGGAGGGGGTGGTGATCGTCGTCGACGCCCGCCGCGCAAGGATCGCCCCCGCGCAGCCCGGCGCGCCACGCACCGGGAGCGGCGTCCTGCTGTCCGTCCACGCGCCCGGGGAGCGCCGCTCGCTGGGTCCGTGAGCGACGGGTCGGAGCAGCCCGTATCCTCGACCCCATGGCCTCCCTCCCCGCGCTGACCCTCGTCGCTCTCACCGCTCCCTCCCTCCTCGCCGCGAACCCGGCGGGCCCCGCCGCGCCGCAGCAGGAGGACGCGACCGCCGCCGGGCCGATCCGCGTCCTGCTGGTCTCCGGCGCCAACAACCACGACTGGGAGTGGACGACCCCGTCCCTCGCGACGATCCTCCGCGAGACCGGCCGCTTCGAGGTCGAGGTCACCCGCGAGCCGTCGAGCGCCCTCGCCGACCGGGACGCCCTCGGCGGGTTCGACGCGGTGGTCCTCGACTACAACGGCCCGCGATGGGGCGCCCCCGCGGAGGAGGCGTTCCTGGACGCGGTCCGCGCCGGGCTCGGCGTGGTGGTGGTGCACGCCGCGGACAACCACGGGAACGGCTGGGAGGAGTACGAGCGGCTCGTGGGCGACCTCTGGCGGCGGGGCACCGGACACGGACGCTTCCACCCCTTCGACGTCGGGATCGTCGACCGCGATCACCCGGTGACCCGGACCCTCCCGACGATCCTCAAGCACCCCGACGAGCTCTACCACGACCTCGTCAACGTCCACGGCGTCGAGCGGCGGGTGCTGGCGACGGCCATGTCGAGCAAGGAGAGCGGCGGCACCGGGGAGGAGGAGCCCATGATCCTCGTCCGCCGCTACGGCGAGGGTCGGATGTTCCACACGCCCCTGGGGCACGTCTGGCGCAACGTCCCAGGCTCCCAAGCCTCCCACCGCGACCCGCAGTTCCGCGGCCTCGTCGTCCGCGGCACCGAGTGGGCCGCCACGGGCACCGTGACCGACGAGCGGACCGCGCCCGCTCCGGCCAGCGGCGAGTGGCGCTCGCTGATGGACCGGGACCTGTGGCGCTCCTTCGGCGGCGACGACGCGCCGGAGGGCTGGCGCTTCGACGGGGACGTCCTGCACCGCGCACGCGGCGCCGGCGACATCGTCACCCGTGAGGCCTTCGGGGACTTCGAGCTGACGTTCCAGTGGAAGGCCGCCGTCGCCGGGAACTCCGGCGTGAAGTACCGCATCCCCGAGGGGGCCACCGAGGCCGTCGGTCCGGAGTTCCAGCTGCTGGATCCCGCCTCCCCCACCGAGAACCCGGAGCACCGCGCCGGCGCCCTCTACGACGTGGTGGCCGCGGGCGACTCCCCCGACGTCCCCTGGGGCGAGTTCCACGAGGCCCGGATCGTCTCCCGCGGCTCCGTCCTGGAGCACTGGCTCGACGGCGTCCTGGTCGCGTCCGCGGACACCTCCACCGACGCGTGGGCGGCGGCCGTGGCCGACAGCAAGTTCCGCGGACGCGACGGCTTCGCGGCCGCCGGCCCCGGCCGGATCCTCGTCCAGGACCACGGCGACGAGGTCTGGATCCGCGGCATGCGCCTCCGCTCCCTGGAGGGCGGCGGCGCGGAGGCGCCGCGGCTGTTCGACGGGGACCTCCCCGAGGGCTGGTTCACCGTCGGGGACGCCCGGTACCGCGTGGAGGGCACGACCCTGATCGGGGGCGCCGGGCCCGCCCGGCGCCAGAGCTTCCTCGTCTCCAGGCGGGAGTACGGCGACTTCGCCTTCGAGGTCGACGTGCGCATCGCGGTCGAGGGCAACTCCGGGATCCAGCTCCGCAGTCACGTGGGTCGCGATGGACGGCTGCGCGGCTACCAGGCGGAGATCGACCCCTCACCCCGCGCGTGGTCCGCCGGGCTCTTCGACGAGGGGCGCCGCGGGTGGCTGGACGACCTCTCGGACAACCAGGCCGCCCGCGAGGCCTTCGACCTCGACGGCTGGAACCGCTACCGCATGGTCTGCGAGGGCCCTCACCTGCGCACCTGGATCAACGGCGTCCCCGCGGCCGACCTGCTGGACGGCGCCGACCTCTCCGGGTCCCTGGCGTTCCAGATCCACGGCGGCGACGACGACATCGAGATCCACTGGCGGGACGCGCGCGTGGAGGAGCGCGGCGCCCACCGGTGGGTGCCCGCGCCTCGGACCCCGCGGCTGGAGCTCGCCGGCGCCGCGGGCGCCCGCGCGCAGGTGCGCGGCGAGGGGGTGACGCTCACCCTGACGGACGGCGCCGGGGCCACGCTGGGGACCATGGACCTCTCCGGCCATGAGCGCTGGAAGGCCGGGAAGGTCAACGTGGTCACCGTCCTCCCCGGGCCGAACCGCACCGCGATCCAGCTCGGCGACCGCACGGCCACGGAGCTCCCCGTGTCGGGGCTCACGGCGGTGGAGTTCGCGTCCGCGTCGGGCGCCCTCGAGGTCCGCGCGGCCTCCCGCTGCCAGGCGGACGGCTGAGGCCCGGCGGACGAGCTCAGCGGGCCGGTCCGGCCGGCGACGCCGGCCGGTGGGCTCAGTCGTCGAGCTCGGCCGCGGTCATCGGCTTGACCCGGTCCCCCGCCGCCGCACGGACGCGGGCCACCGTCTCCAGGGCGATCGGCTCGACGCCGTTGCCCCAGGACCGCCGGACGTAGGTGAGCACGTCCGCGAGGTCCTCGTCGGACCCCTCGAAGCGCGGCATCTCCATGTTCCAGACGCGCCCCTCGATCTTCAGCGGGCCCTCCAGGCCGTGCATGAGGATGCGGACGAGGCGCTCCTGGTCCCCCACCGCGTAGGTGGTGCCTCGCAGGGTCGGCGCCTTGCCGTCCTGCCCGCCGCCGTGGGTCTGGTGGCAGGTGGCGCAGACGTTCTCGTAGACCTCGCGCCCGTGCTCGTAGCGCGCCACCTCGGCCGCCGTGAGCTCGCGGGGCAGCTCGATCTCGACCGCGCCCGGCTTGCCCGGCCAGGTGCAGCCCTCGTCCACCTTCGCCGCGGCCGCCGGCAGCGGCGCGCCGGCGTCGGCGGCCTGGGCCGAGAAGTAGGCCGGCATGGCGCGCAGGGGCAGGGGGAGCCGCTCGCCGCGGGGCCCCTTGCGCCGGGTCTCCATCAGCCCGTCCAGGAGCGGCTTGCTCCACCACGCGGCCGGGGGCTCGAGCGCGAGGTCCACCACGAGGCCCACGTTCTCCTGCAGCTGCTCCCGCCCCACGCAGGCGGCCAGGGAGCGGAGCAGCTCCTTGCGACCCGGGAGGTCCTCGGACCAGGCGAGGCGCCGGGCGAGGTCGAGCAGGAAGTCCGCCTCCCGGAACTGCAGGCCCGAGACCACCGCCGAGCGCTCCAGGCTCGAGGAGGCGTCTGCGGACATCCGGAGGGCGAAGGCCTCGAGGACCTCCTCCTTGTCGGAGGCGCCGAGGGCGAGGAGCCCGTGGAGGCGCGCCCTGGCGTTCGTGTCCTCGAGGGCGACGCGCGCCACGTCCTCGATCAGCTCGCTGCCCTCCAGGTCCAGCCGCCGCTCGGCGATCTCCGCCGCGGCGGCGCGGACCCGCGGGTCCGCCGCCGAGAGGGCGCTGCGCAGGGTCCCGTCGTCGACGTAGCCGACGCCGTCCAGGGTCCACAGCGCGTGGACCGCGCCCAGGGCCGAGTCGCCGTCGGCGACGATCGCGCGCAGCGCGGCGAGCGGCGCGGCCTCGCCGTCGAGGTCCTCCACCAGGATCCGCTGGGCGCTGTCCCGCACCCAGGCGTTCTCCGAGGTCAGCATCCGCGCGAGCTCCTCGAGGCCCGCCCCCGCGAGGTCCACGTCGGGCCGGCGCACCGGCTCGCCCTCCTTGCGGATCCGCCAGATCCGGCCGAGGCCCATGGGGCCCGCCAGGCCGCGCTCCTCGATCTGTCGGCGGAGGAAGGTGGTGAGGAAGATCCGGTGCTGGATCAGGCCGCGGTACATGTCGGCGATGTAGAGCGCGCCGTCCGGGCCCGTGGTCATGGCGACGGGCCGGAACCGCTCGTGGGTCGACGTGAGGAAGTCGTGCTCCCCGCGCACGTCGTTGGCGCGCAGCTCCGCCGTCCCCGGCTGCTCGTCGATCCGGTAGCGCTTGATCAGGTTGCCCGTGGGCTCGCAGACGAAGACGTCGCCCCTGGAGTCCTCGCCCAGCGCCCCCCCCCGCAGCGGCGTCGCGCTGCACGCGGCGGTGAAGTAGTGGAGGGTGTAGTCGTCCCGCAGGGTCACCTCCTGGTACCCGCGATTGACGCCCGGGTTGATGCGGGCCGGGAAGACCTCGCGCGTGGCGTTCACCCCTGCGAACGACCCGTGGAACCGGCGCTGGTGGCGGTTCCGCACCGCGTAGCGCGCGGGCGTGATGTCCATGAAGAGCGGCTGCGGGTTCGTGTTCCGCGCGAAGCGGCCGACGTCGTCCTGCGCGAGGCCCCACTGACCGCCCTGCCGCTCGCGGCGGATCTCCCAGATGCCGTCCCCGTTCTCGTCCTCGGTGCGCCGCACCGAGCGGTCCCAGTTGGCGAAGTGCACCCAGTTGTCGAGCCCCACGGTGGGGCTGTTGATGTCGTGCTCGGGGTTCTCGAGGCCCTTCGTCAGGCCGTCCATGACCACCTCGCGGCGGTCGAGGACCCCGTCGCCGTCGTCGTCCCGCAGGAACACGAGCTCGGGCGGCAGGATGCAGAGGGCGCCGCCGAACATGGGCGCCACGCCCCGCGGGAGGACGAGGCCGTCGGCGAAGTCCCGTCGCTCGTCCATGACCCCGTCGCCGTCCACGTCGGTGAGCACCGCGATCCGCCCGGTGGGCTCCTGCTCGCCGTTGCCCTCGATGTCGGGCATGTACCCACGCATCTCCACGACCCAGAGTCGCCCCACCTCGTCGAAGACCACCTGCACGGGGTCGACCACCATGGGCTCCTCCGCCACGAGCTCGATCTCGAAGCCGGGGGGCAGCGCGAAGGTCGCGAGCTCCTCCGCCGCCGACAGGACCGGGGCCGCGGGGATCTCGAGGTCGGCCGGGAGCGCCTCCTGCACCTCCCCCTTGCGGTCTCCGTTCTGGGCGAGGGCGGGGGCGGCCAGCAGGCACACGGCGATGGGGAGGGCTCGGCGTCGCATGCCCTGATCTTAGGCCCTCGGCCGCCCGCTGCGACGGGGCCGGGCCGCGTGGATCCGCGGTTCGAGCGCCGCGGTGCGTCGCGACCCGGGCGAGCGGCGCCCGCGACCGCGCTCCCCGGTGCGGCGAGCGCCGGCGCGCCGTACGCTGGTGCGGTGAATCGTCCCGCCTGGATCCGCTGTCTCACCCCGATCTTGCTGGCCGGCTGCGCCGCGCCCGACCCTGCGGCCACGACCGGGGCCGCCGCCCCGGACGCGCCGCCCCCCAACATCGTCGTGCTCTTCGCGGACGACGCAGGCTACTCCGACTTCGGGTTCCAGCCCGACGCCACCGCCGACATGGCGGGGCTGACGCCGAACATCGACGCCATCGCGGACGCGGGCGCCGTGTTCCGCTCCTTCTACATGTCGGCCTGCGTCTGCTCCCCCTCCCGCGCCGGCCTCCTCACGGGCCGGTACCAGCAGCGCTTCGGCCACGAGAAGAACATCCCGCCCGGCTACATGGCGGGCGGCATGTCCCTCGACGAGCGGACCGTGGCCGACCGGCTCCGTGACGCGGGTTACCGCACGGGGCTCGTGGGCAAGTGGCACCTCGGATACCCGGACGCCTACCACCCCAACGAGCGCGGGTTCGACCGCTTCCACGGCTGCCTCCAGGGCTCCCGGCCGTACCTGCCCATGGAGGAGCCCACCCCCCACCGGGTGCTGCTCCGGGACCGCGAGCCCACCCCGGAGGGAGGCTACGTCACGGACCGCTTCGGCGACGCCGCCGTGGAGTTCATCGAGGAGGAGCGAGGGGGCCCCTTCTTCCTCTTCGTCTCCTTCACCGCGCCCCACGGCCCGCTGCAGCCGCGCCCCGGCGACGTGGAGCTTCCGGAGCTGGCGTCCATCCCGAAGAAGCGCCGCAGGAACTACGCGGGCCTCGTGAAGGCAATGGACGACAACGTGGGGCGCATCCTCGAGGCGCTCGACCGCGCAGGGGTCGCGGACAACACACTGGTGCTCTTCACGAACGACAACGGCGGTCAGACCCAGACCGCGGCCGTGAACCTCCCGCTCCGCGGCCGCAAGGGCCAGCTGTACGAGGGCGGCGTCCGCGTCCCCGCCGCCCTGCGCTGGCCGGGCGTCGTCGCCCCCGGGACCGTGATCGAGGCGCCGGCGGTGTCCCTGGACCTCGCCCCCACCTTCCTCGCCGCCGCCGGCCACCCCGCGGGCGCCGCCGCGGCGCTCGACGGCGTGGACCTGGGGCCGGCCCTGCGCGGTGACGCCCCGGACCTCACCGCCGACCGCCCGATCTACTGGCGGCGGAGCGGGAGCGAGGGCCCCATCGCCGCCCGCCGCGGACGCTGGAAGCTCGTCCGCAACGACCGCGCGGCGCCGCCGGAGCTCTACGACCTGGAGGCCGACGTCTCCGAGCGCGAGGACGTCGCGGCGGAGCACCCCGAGGTGGTCCGAGACCTGCTGGCCGAGCTCGACGCCTTCGAGTCCGAGCTGATCGAGCCCCTCTGGCGCTAGGACCGGGCGAGCAGCCCGTCCACGCGCCGCGCCATGACGAGGTCGTTCGCGGTGAGGCCGCCGGCGTCGTGGGTGGTGAGGGACACCGTCAGCTCCCGGTAGCCGGTGATCGCCAGGTCCGGGTGGTGGTTCTCCTCCTCCGCCGCCGCGCCCACGGCGTTGAGGGCGGCCAGCGCCGCGGCGAAGTCCGCCAGCTCGACGCGCCGGACGATGGCGTCTCCCTCGCGTCGCCACGCGGGGTCCAGCTCCGCGGCCATGGCCTCCAAGGACGCCGCGTCGAGCCGCGCGGCGCCGTCCCGGCAGCGCTCGGGGATGGCGCTCACGACGGGTCCACGTGGGTGAGCCAGCCGTGACGGTCCGGCACCTTCCCCTCGACGATGGAGAAGAAGGCCTCCTGCACGCGCGCCGTGACGGGCCCGGGCGCGCCGGCCTCCATGGGCCTCCGGTCGACGCTGCGCACCGGGGTGATCTCCGCCGCGGTGCCCGTCATGAAGAGCTCCTCGGCGAAGAAGATCGACTCCCGGGGGATGCGCCGCTCGCGGACCTCGACGCCCAGCTCCCGGAGGAGGTCGATCACCATGGACCGCGTGATCCCCTCGAGGATCGAGTTGCCGACGGGCGGGGTGACGACCGCGCCGTCCTGGACGAGGAAGAGGTTCTCGCCGCTGCCCTCGGAGAGGTACCCGTCGACGTCGAGCACCAGGCCCTCCGAGTACCCGTTCCGGACCGCCTCCTGGATCACCAGCTGCGAGTTGAGGTAGTTGCCCGACGCCTTCGCCATGGCCGGGTGAGTCCCGGGCGCCATCCGGCGCCACGAGCTGAAGCACACGTCCACCCCGGACTCGATGGACTCGTTGCCGTGGAGGGAGTCCCACTCCCAGGTCGCGATGGCGAGCTGGATGGGGTTGCCCTTGGGCAGGACGCCGAGGGGCCCGGCGCCCCTGAAGACCAGCGGGCGCACGTAGCAGGACCCGTGCCCGTTGCGGCGGATGGTGTCCACGACCGCCTGCCGCACCTGCTCCTGGGAGAACGGGATCTCCATGTCGAGCACGGCGCAGGAGCGGAACATCCGCCGCACGTGCTCGTCGAGGCGCAGGAGCGCCGGGCCGTCGGGTGTGGCGTATGCCCGCATCCCCTCGAAGACGGCGTTGCCGTAGTGGAGGCTGTGGGTCAGCACGTGCACCTGCGCCTGGTCCCAGGGGACCAGCTCGCCGTCCATCCAGATCACTTCGGAGGGCTTCATCGGGCGAAGAGGATAGCGGACCAGCCCGCGCCCGTCGGTCCTACAATCCCGTACGCCATGAGCGACAACATCATGAACGCGCCCCACGGGATGAACCTCGTTGTGGAGTGCACGGACGGGAGTGCGGTCATCGGTCGCTTCGACGAGTCCAACGGCTTCGAGGTCGTGATGCACGACGTCGACCTGTGGGAGGACGGCCAGGGCACGGACGAGGAGCGCGAGCAGTGGGTCCGTTCCACCGCCACCTACGGCGTCGCCGTCAAGGAGCGCGACCACACCTTCTCCGCGCGCCTCGTGGAGCGCTGGCGCCCCCTCGGCGACGTCGAGAAGCTGCACTAGGCGCGGGGGCATGCGGACCGATTCCAAGACGCTCCGCTGCGCGTCGGCGATCTCGAGCGAGGGGGACCTCGACGCGGCCGTCGCCCAGGTCGCGGACGAGCTGGACGCCCGGCTGGACGGCGCGCGGCCGGACCTGCTGTTCCTGTTCACGACGCACCACCACGGCGGCGACCTGGCGCGGATCTCGGCGGACCTCGTGGAGGCGACCGGTGCCGCCGAGGCCGCCGGGTGCACGGGCGCCTGGGCGGCCGGCTCGGGTCAGGAGCTGGAGCACCGTGCGGGCCTCTCGGTGCTGGCCACGACCCTCCCCGACACCGACGTCGAGGTGCTGCGGCTCGCCCCCCCGGGCGAGGGGGGCTGGGAGACCGAGGGGCTGCCCGTGGTCGACCCCGAGGCGGACAGCCTGCTCCTGCTGGCGGACCCCTTCACCTTCCCCGTCCCCACGTTCCTCTCCGAGGTGGCCGAGGCCTTCCCCGGGCTCACCGTGGCGGGCGGGCTGGCGAGCGGCGGGATCGCGCCGGGCCAGAACATCCTCTACGCCGGCGGCGACCCGGTGAACTCGGGCGCGGTCGCGGTCGTCCTCCGCGGCGCCACGCGCCTCGTCACGGCGGTCAGTCAGGGGTGCCGCCCCATCGGCCCGCCCCTGGTGGCCACCCGGGTCAAGGGCAACGCGATCTTCGAGCTGAAGGGCCAGCCCGCGGCGAAGGTGCTCTTCGAGGTGCTCGAGTCGCTGGACGAGCGGGACCGGGAGCTGTTCCAGGCCGGCGCCTTCATCGGCCGGGCCGTGGACCCGTCGCGCTCGACCTTCCGGCCCGGGGACCTGCTCGTCCGGAACATCATGGGCCTGGACCCCAGCCGCCACGCGATCGCGGTGGCGGACGGCGGCTTCCGGAACGGCTCCACGTTCCAGTTCATGGTCCGCGACGGCGCCTCCGCCGAGGCGGAGCTGACCTCCGTGCTGGAGGTCGCGGGCCTCGAGACCCTCGGCCAGGCCTCCGGGGGGCTGCTCTTCACCTGCGGGGGCCGGGGCCAGGGCATGTTCGGCCGCCCCCACCACGACGCGGCGGCCATCGAGGCGGCCTTCGGCCCGGGCTTCCCCCTGGCGGGGTTCGCCGCCAACGGCGAGATCGGCCCCGTGGGAGGCCGCCCCTTCCTCCACGGCTTCACCGCCAGCGCCGCGATCCTCGCCCCGCGGGCCTGACCTGGCGAGGCGCCCGAGGCGCGCTCACGACACCCCGTGAAATCCGGGCGGCCCCTCTCCCAATGACGGGGCGGTCCCGACGATGGACCGGGTAGGCTCCCCCCGCGCGCCGCTCCTCGGTTGGCCCCCTCGCCCCTCGCCCCCTCCCCCATGCACGTCCCCCTGGCGAACATCGACCTCATCCTCGACACCGCGAGCTTCACGCTGGCCGCGGTGCTGCTCGTGCTGATCCTCGCCGACAAGGCCAAGCTCAGCCGTACGCGGGCCGAGGCAGACCAGGCCAAGGACGAGGCGCGACGCGCGACCAACGCCCGCGACGAGCTCGCCGGCGAGGTACGCGTCCTGCGCTCGCTCCTGGAGCGCGCCATGGCGGGCGAGACGCTCACGGCCCAGATGGTGGAGGACGGGCAGCTCTGGCGGGACGTCGACGGGCCCGCGGCCCTCGACCTCGTCGGTTCACAGGGCGCCCACGTCCTCGACGTGCGCACCCCGTCGGAGACCGCTGGCGGGGTGATCAAGGGGGCGCTCCTGATCCCCATGGACGAGATCGGCGCCCGGCGCGGCGAGGTGCCGTCGGACGGGCGTCCGATCCTCGTGTACTGCGCCGCGGGCGCGCGCTCGGCCGCGGTCTGCGAGCACCTCTCCAACGACGGCGTCGGCGGCCTCCACAACCTGGAGGGCGGCTTCGGCGCCTGGCGCGGCGAGACCGAGCGGCCCGGCTGACGCGCGGGCGCGCGGCGCCGGTCGGGCGGGCCCGTCCCCGCGGCGTGAGACGCGCCCCCGTCCCGGGACGGCGCAGCCCCGGGCCCGAACCTGGACCCCGTCCACCGGGTCTGGATTCCCGCTCGCCCGGGGCCGTCGCGGAGCGTTCAATAGCTCGCCCGACCTCACCTCGACGACCCGCCATGCTCGACGCCGCCACCCTCGACCGAGACCTCGCCTTCGCCATCTCCGCCGCCCGCGACGCCGGGGAGCGGGGCCTCTCCCTCCGCGCCCTCGAGCGCTGGGAGGGCAAGACCCTCGGGGACGTCTGCGACCAGGCCTGCGACGGCTTCCTCCACGGGATGCTGGCGGGCCGGTACCCCGACGACGGGGTGCTGAGCGAGGAGACCGTCGACACCCCCGCCCGCCTCGAGAAGTCACGGGTCTGGATCGTCGACCCCCTCGACGGCACCAAGGAGTACGCCCAGCTGCGGGAGGACTGGGCCGTCCACGTGGCCCTCGCGGTCGACGGCCAGTGCGTCCTCGGCGCCGTGGCCCTGCCCTCCCAGGGCAAGGTGCTCTTCGGGGTGGCGCAGGCGGACGGGCAGCGGGCCGGCGTCCTCGGGGACGACGCGTGCGAGCTGGTCTCGGGGGACTCCCCGCGCCCGGAGCGCCCGCGGATCGCGGTCAGCCGCTCCCACACGCCGGAGTGGGTGGATCGCTTCGCGGCCACCATGGGCGGCGAGCTCGTCCCCGCCGGCTCGGCCGGGCACAAGGCGGGCCTGCTGCTCACCGGCCAGGCCGACATGTACGTGCACAAGATCGGGCTCAAGGAGTGGGACACCTGCGCCCCGGAGACCATCGCCCGGAGCCTCGGCTGGCACGTGTGCCGGCTCGACGGGAGCGAGCACGTCTACAACCGGGCCGACCCCCGCAATCACGAGCTCGTGATCTGCCGTCCGGAGGCGCGCGATGCCGTCCTCGAGGCCCTCGCGGCCTCGGGCGCCCTCGAGGACCGCAAGGTCTGAGCGCCTAGCCCCGCTTCGGGGGCTGGCACGGAGGGCACAGGTAGAGCCGCCGGGAGCCCACGTCGATCTTCTGGATCGGCGCGCCGCACTCGGGGCAGGGGCGCCCCTGCCTGGCGAAGGCCGCGTGCCGGTGGTGCCGATAGGGAACGCCGCGCGCCTTCGCGTCGGCCACGCGCTCGAGGCAGTCCGTGATCCCGCCTGTCCGGTACGACTGCCGGGTCACGTCGAGGATCCACCGCGCCAGGTCCTCGCGATCCTCGTCGTCGAGGTCCTTGGGGCGCCAGCTCGGGTGCAGGCCCGCCCACCAGAGGATCTCGCTGCGCAGGTAGTTCCCGAGCCCGCTGACGAAGCTCTGGTCCAGGAGCAGACCGCCGAGGTTGCGGCCTCGGAAGCGCGGGTCCACCAGCTGCCCGAGCACGTCCGCCTCGGTGACGTCGGGGTCGACGGCGTCCGGGCCGAGCTTGCCGAGGTACGGGTGGTCCGGCTCCTCCTCCGGCCGCAGGACCTCGATCTCCGACGCGCTGTAGAGCAGGGCCGACTTCCTGGGCCCGCGGAGCTCCATGCGCAGCGAGCGTCCGGTCTTCGGGTAGGAGCCGGCCTTGCGCACGTACCACTTCCCGTAGAGCTGGTTGTGGCTGTACACCGCGACGCCGACGTCGAAGCGCGTGAGGATCGCCTTGCCCCGCGCCTCGACCTCGGTGACCGTCGCGCCCGAGAGCTGGGCCTCCCAGGCCTTGAGGGGCGCCAGCCCGAAGCTGACCTCCTCCATGCGCTCCCCTTCGATGGCGGCCCCGATGCGGTCGGCCGCCTGGTGGATCTCAGGTCCCTCGGGCATGGACGGGTCTTCGACAGCGCGTCAGCGGTGGACTCACGGGTCCGTTCCTTTGCCTCCTCGGGCCCCATCGCCCACAATCTTCGCCGGTCCGGCTGCCGCGGACCGTTATCGAGCCGCCTGGCGCCCCGCTGCCTTCCCCTGCGATGACCGAGTCCGACCTCCCCAGCTCCGCCACACCGCCCAAGAAGCGCGCCGTGGAGGTCCGCGACCTGATCATGGATAGCCTCGAGGCCCTCCTCTGGGAGCGGCCCCTGCGCGACATCACCGTCCAGGCGATCATGGAGCGGACGGACCTCAGCCGGCCGTCGTTCTACATCCACTTCAAGTCGGTCCCCGCCCTGCTCGCGGACGTCCTCACGGCCTACGAGACGGTCATGGTGGAGGCCGTGACCCCCTGGCTGACCCAGCCGGACAACGGGATCGAGGGGCTCCGCGTCGCGCTCGGGCGCATCGTCGACGTCGCCGTGGAGAACGGCGCCGTCTTCCGCGCGTGCGCGGAGGCCGCCACCGTGGACTCCGACCTGGCGAAGGCCTGGGACGACTTCATGGACCGCTGGGACGGCGCCGTGAGCGCCCGCATCCAGGCCTCCCAGGAGTCGGGCTCCGCGCTCGCCACGATCGATCCGAAGATGACGGCCATCGCCCTGAACCGCATGAACGCCGCGGTCCTCATCCGCTCCTTCGGGCAGCGGCCGCAGGGCGACCCGGCGCGCGTCCTGGACACGATGGTCCACGTCTGGCACCGGACGATCTACGCGGCCGCCGACTGAGGACCCCTCACGGCAGCCGGATCGGGGCCTGGCCCCTCGGCTCTCGAGCTGGAGCGAGCCCGCCCACTCCCCGCCGACCTGCGCCGCGCGCTTCCGGGGGCCGCGGCCGGTCAGTTCGGCTCGTGCCGGACGAGCGCCTCGAGGGCGCGCTCGAGGTCCACGGACAGGGAGTCGAAGCCCTCCACCGCGTTCAGGCGCCGGCGGAGGGCAGCGACGAGCCGCCTGGCCTCGCCGATGGTCTGCTCCGGCCCGCGGCTGAAGGGCTCCCACGCCTCCTCCGGGTTCGCGGCCGCGTCGAGGCGGTCGGTCAGCGAGCGCATGTTGTGCAGCTTGTCCGCGCACTTCACCACCAGCCCGCGCACGCTCATGTCCTCCACGGCTGCGAGCGCCTCACCCTTGCGGGTCTCCCAGGACTCCCCCTTGCGCTCCGTGACCTCCGCCACGACCCCGGCGACCTCGTCCCCGAACTCCGCGGCGACGCGCTCCGGCGTCCAGCCCTCGCAGTCCTCCACGACGTCGTGCAGCAGCCCCGCCTGGATCGTCACGTCGTCCGCACCGCTCCGCGCGAGGAGCAACGCCACGTGGAACGGGTGCGTGATGTAGGGGGTCGCGTCGCCCTTGCGGGTCTGCCCCTCGTGCGCGAGGAGCGAGGCGCGCAGGGCCGCCTCGACGCCGACTGAGAAGAGGCCGACCATGGGCCGTCAGATCTGCACGCCGAGGGGCTTCAGGAAGATGAAGCCAACGACCATCGAGGCGAGCACGAAGGCGACGAGCACCCCCAGGGGCCCGCTGAGGGGTAGCCACCCCAGGTCGCTCTCCGGGTAGACGAAGCGCACCTTCTCGAGGCCCGTCCCCGCCAGCGTGTCCTCCGCAGGCCAGAGGATGGCCTCCAGGGCGCTGCTGACCCGCTCGGGCTGCATGGCGCGGACCTCGACGCCGTCACCGGCGACGATCGACTTCTCGATGGTCTGGCCGCCGGTCTCGAGGAGGATCGTGTACTCGCCGGGCTGCACCGCGACGAACTCGACGAAGGCTCGGCCCTGGCGCGCCACGCGGGCGACCGGGGAGACGGCCTCCAGGCCGTCGGGGAACGTGATCTCGAGCCCCTCGATCGCGGCCCGCTCCCCCATGACCTCGAGGGTCAGCCCCTCGCCGGCGAGGCGCTCCTCACCGACCTGCTGGATCGGCGCGGGGTCGAACCCGTAGCGCACGACCATCTGGGCGGCGACCAGGGCGAAGGGGATCGCGAGCGGGACGAACGGGCCGAAGTTCAGGAACAGGTACTGCAGGTTCCGGAAGAGGACCTTGCCGATGGCCTTGCCCACCGTGACCAGGTCGTCCTGGTAGATCCGGATCTCGATCAGGTGCCCCTTGATCCGGTCCTTGGTGCCCTTGATCCCCTTCTGCCACGAGATGTGCTTGAAGATCCAGAGCGCGAGGACCCCGAAGACCCCGCTCACGACGAGGATCGCGAACTCGTCCCCCACCGCCTCGAGGGGCGTCAGGACGAGGTCGAAGAACGACGTGACGGCGCGGTTGATCGCGTTCATCTGGGGGCGAGGGGAGGGTCGAGGAGGGCCGTCAGCGGGTTCAGCTGATGTAGCCGAGCCCCTTCAGCTTCTCGGTGATGTCGGCGTCCGAGCCGGCGTCGTCGAACTGAGCCAGCTCGCGCTCGAGCACGTGGTGGATGAACTCCTCGTGGGAGGCGTAGCCGGCGACCTCGGCGATCTGCTTGATGCGGGCGAGGAGGTCGGGGTCGATCTTGACCTTGTTGGCGGATCCGAACATGGGTGGAAGGGAGAGGTGGTTGAGATGGTGATGGACTAGCGGTCGGCGAGGATCGGGCGGCCGACCATGCCCTCGGCGGGGGCGACCCCGTAGAGGTCGAGGATCGTGGTGGTCAGGTCCTCGAGGCGCGGGTCCTCGATCCGGACCGGTTGGTTGGTGAGCAGGACACCGTTCACGACGCTCGGGTGCATCAGGTGGCTGCCGTTGAAGGTCCCGCCGACGTTGTCGGAGAGCACGGCGTTCGGGATCCGGCCCTGGGTGGCCTCGTCCGAGTTCCCGTACCCCCAGTTGTATCCCACCACGATGTCCGGGGCCTCGTCGAGGCGCTCGCCGCCGGCGTAGACCACCGACGCGAGGTCGGCGCTGAGCACGACGGGCTCGCTCCCGCGCTCGTCGTCGCGGATCGCCTCGAGCTCACGCTTGAGGCGCGCGAGCAGCTCGTCGGCCTCCGCCCCGGGCTCCACGATCCCCTGGGACTCCCGGCCCTTCAGGTTGAGGTACAGGCCGTTGAACCCCACGCCGTAGGCGGTGGAGCGCGACCAGTCGACCGCGTCGGAGATGAAGACGTCCTTGTGCCCCTTCGCGTCCTCGGGCAGCTCTCGCTCCCGCCCCTCCTTCAGGACGAGGTAGCCGTTGTCGAGCAGCCAGGTGTTCAGGCTGAACTTGCGCCGGTACGCGGCGAAGCCGTGGTCGCTCATGATCATGACGACCGCGTCGTCCCCCACCCGGTCGAGGACCTTCCCGAGGAAGGGGTCCATCTTCAGGTAGAGGTCGTCGACCACGTCGCGCCACGTGGACCCGTCGCGGTCGGACCACCAGCTGGAGTCCTCGTTCGCCACCGCCTCGTCGAAGAACGGGTGCTCGGGGTCCGTGTGCCGCCACATCATGTGCATGGCGAGGTCCACGGAGGACACGTAGAAGAAGAGCAGGCCGCCCTCCTCGTTCGCCACGTAGCGGTCGAGGGCGTGGTCCAGCATCCGGGCGCGCTCGAGGTAGACGAGCTCCGCCTGGGCCATGAACTCGGCGTCGGTGAAGGCGCCGTCCTTCAGGGCGGAGACCTCCTCGGCCATGCCCTGGGTGTAGTAGTCCCCGATCGCCGCGGCGAGGTCGGCCGACGCCTCGGCGGGCTCGGAGATGGTGTCCACGGGCGCCACCGGGTCGAAGTTCACCGGGGAGGCGTAGAGGACGAACTCGGGCTCGATGCTGCGCAGGTAGAAGCGCACGATCCCGCCGAGGTTCATGGCGCCCATGGGCGCCATCTCGAAGCTCACCCGGCAGAAGCGCGACCACTGGCCGGGCCGCATCACCACGCGCTCGCTGCCCACCTCGATGGTCGCGGTGTTGCTCCGCTCGTCGACGTAGACCGTCAGCGGCGTCGT
This sequence comes from Planctomycetota bacterium, assembly GCA_050049155.1. Taxonomy (GTDB): domain Bacteria; phylum Planctomycetota; class UBA1135; order UBA1135; genus Saltatorellus. The sequence continues at coordinate 20,074 of JASFWR010000005.1, forward strand.
CGCCACCGGGTCGCCCTCCTTGAGGACGTTGGTGGGCCCCTCGAGCTTGGTGCGGATCGCGCCGCCGCTCGCGCGGACCCGGCGGAACTTGCCGCCCGAGGTCTCGGTCTTCGCCGGCGGGTCGCTGGTGAAGATGGTGTACGTGCCGTACGCCGAGTCGAGGGCGGGCGTGAGCATGCCCGGGAAGCTGACCCCCTTCGAGGGCTCCACGGGGAAGTTGATCGGCACGCGGTACAGGTCCGCGGGGATCCCGGCCTCGCCGAGGATGGTCCAGAAGGCGCGCCCCGTCCGGTTCGACTCGGAGCTGCCGCCGGTGGGGATCTTGTACTCCGTGAAGGGCACGCTCATCTCACCGCCCTCCTCCGAGACGACCGTCGACGGCTCGATGGAGTAGCGCTCCTTGCTCCGGTGGATGAAGTCGAAGACGCCGTGCCCGCCCGGGTGGCGGCCGGTGATGAAGTTCGACCAGGCCACCGGGCTCTGCGGCGGCGTGGAGGTGCCGAGCGTGCGGACCCCGTCGGCCGCGTCCGCCAGACGCTGGAAGTTCCTCATGCGGTCCGGGTACCGCGCCATGACCGAGCTGAGGATCTCCGGGTCCATCCCGTCGATGCCCAGCACCACGACGCGCTGGTGGTCCGCCTCGGGGAGGGCGACCGCCCCCGACTCGCGCGCCGCGCGGGCCGGCTCGGGGTCTGCGCTGCGGCGGACCCTGGGGACGCCCGAGGCCAGCAGGATCGCGATGACGGCGAGGGCCACGTAGGCCGTCCAGCGGGGGAGGTTCATGCGTTCGCTCGCTCCGTGCTCTGGGGGCGCGCGTCCGCGCCGGCGCCGGCCGACCCAAAGAGGCGCCGCCCCTTCATGTACGCGGGCACCTCGACCCCGAAGAGGTCCAGGACCGTCGGGGCGATGTCCGCGAGGGTGGGGTCCTCCACGTCGATCTTCCGGTTGCACCAGAAGACTCCCGGGACCAGCCGCGGGTCGACGCAGTGGTCGCCGGACCAGCTCTTGGTGTTGTCGGAGAAGGTCTCCTTGGAGACGGCGCCGACGGCGCAGTCCCAGGAGTGCCGGAAGCCCCGGTGGTAGCCCACGAGCAGCTCGGGCGCCATGTCGGCGTACGGACCGTCGTGCACCTCTCCGGTGAGGAAGACCTCGTTGATGGCCTTCTCGCCCGTCTTCGGGTCCACCAGCGCCTCGAGCTTCTCCTTGATCTCCTTGCAGAGCCCGTCGAGCTCCTCACCGGGCTCGACCTGACCGACGCGCTCGCGGCCCTTGCGGTTGATGAAGATGCCGGTGAGCCCGAGGGTGAAGGCCCGCGTCCGCTCCCAGTCCACCTTCTCGAACCAGTCGCCTGAGGTCTCCGCGCCGTCCTTGAGCACGAGGTACCCCTCGTCCCGCAGCCAGGCGTTGAGGTTGACGCCGCGCTGGAAGGAGCAGAAGCCGTGGTCGGAGACGACCATGAGGAGCGTGTCGTCGTCGCCCTCGAGGCGCTCCATGACCTCACCGATCAGGGCGTCCGCCTTGCCGTAGAGCTCGGGGATCACGTCCACGAACTCGGTGGTGTCCTTGCCCTCGTTGGCCGGGTGGTCCGGCTCGAGGTAGCGCCAGAACATGTGGCTGACCCGGTCCGTCGTGTCGAACACCACGGTCACGAAGCCCTTCTTGGTCTTGTCGAGGACGTCCCAGAGCTGCTTCTTGCGCTCCTCCATGATCAGGTACGCCTGATCCAGGAACGCCGCCTCGTCGATGACCCGCTCGTTCAGCGCCCAGGTGTCCTCGGCGAGCCCCAGCGTCGAGAACTTGCCCAGCATCTTGGCCAGGTAGATCGAGTAGACGAACGGGTGGCTGAGCGGCATCGCCGGCGACTCGGGGTCGATGTTGATCGGCGTCACGTAGACGCTGACCGCCTCGTCGTCCCAGCGCTGGATGCGCAGGCGGGCGATGCCCTGGACCCCGTCGAACGGGATCTCCATCCAGGGGGTGTACTCCCCCACGCCGACCTCGACGGTCTCCTTGCCGACGGTCACGGACGCCTTGCCCGTGGCGTCGTCCATTTGGACCGAGAAGGGGCACTTCATGGACACCCCGTCCGCGCCGGGGGGCCCCTTGAGGTTGGACTCGATCGCGTCACCACGGCGGACGACCCGGAAGCGCTGGCCCCCCGTGGCCGCGCCCAGCTTGGACTCGTCCGTGGTGTAGAAGCTGAACGACCCCTGGGTGCCCTGGAGGTCGGGGACGCACATCCCGGAGAGCAGCGTGCCGTTCTTGAACTTCTGCGGCGGGAAGGTGATCGGCACCCGGATGATCGAGGACCACACCATGTTGGCGCCGAGCAGCTTCCAGAAGGGCTGGCTCTTCTGGAGGATCTTGTAGACCGCCCGCTGACCGAAAGGGACCTTGGCGAAGCCGAGGTTGATGTTGCGCGGCACGGTGCGGGTGTCCGTGGAGGACAGCACCGGCATGTACGAGCATGGGTCGCGCGTCAGGAAGTCGTAGATGTTGTGCCGCGAGGCGTCGACGCCCGTCGCGAAGGTCGACCAGGCGACCGGCGAGATCGAGGGGATCGACGTGCCCAGGGCCGAGTGGCACCCCTGCGCCTGGAGCCGCGCGAAGTTCGGCATGCGGTCCGCGTACTTCGCCGCCATCTTGGGGTCGAAGCCGTCGAGGCCGATGACCACCACGCGCTTGACCTTGGCCTTGGTCTTGCCCCGGCGGTAGACCACCTTGATGGCCGCCTTGAAGGGCCAGATCAGGATGATGCCGAAGGCGAGCGCGAAGGTCCCCAGCAGCACGAGCAGCGAGCCCGCCGCGGCGAAGCCGGCGCCGGGGCCGATGTAGGCCAGCGGGAGGTCGGCCTCGACAGCCCCCATCGCGGGGGACTGGAGCGCCGTCAGGATGGCCACCCCCCCCGCAGCGAGGAGGGGAAGTCGGGGGGATCGCATCGTCAGGAGGGGCGTGGGAAGGGCGCGCGGCGGGGCCGAACGCCGCAGAGTCTATCGGCAGTCCGAGGGGCGTCCATCCAGCCGACGTCGGAGCATTTCGCGCGCGAGACACCGCGCCGGTCAGATCGTCGCGGGCCCGTCGACGGACGGAGTCCGCCCGCGTACGGGCGCCGCTCCCGAGGAACGGGCGGGGGCTGCCAGAACCCGAGAGATGCGTCTTCGAAGTGGCCTCCCGCCCCCGCGAACCGCCCTCACGCGTCCAGGAACGGGATTCCCACGACGGCTGGGAATATGGACGGAATCGGGACTGAAGTCCCCGGGCCCCAACGGTCGAACGCGACTCCAGCAGGGACGTCCCCACGTCCCCCAGCCTGCCGCACCCGATGAAGACCCGACCCTCCGCCGCCACCAGCTCGAGCCCCCGGGCTCGCAGGAAGGGGTTCACCCTCCTCGAGGTCCTGATCACCGTCGCGGTGCTCATGGTCGGCCTCCTGGCGATGTCCTCGACGTCCGTCGTCGTGAACTCCCTCCGCCGGAGCGCCTCCGACCGCGCCCGCGCCCACGCCGCCGTCCAGGCCATCAGCCAGGACCTGCTGTCCGTGGCGCGCGTCTCCAGCGAGGACCCCGCCCTCTGGGCGGGCGAGATCCTCGACGTCTACGGGCCGGACGGATCGCCCGGGAACGAGCTCCCGGTGACCGGCCTCGACCCCTGGACCGGCAGCGACCACATCGCCTCCGTCACGATCATCACCGACGAGACGGCGACGGACTCGGAGTACGGGCTCAACCTCGGGATGCCCCGGGACCTGGACGGCGACGGGGTCGCCTCCAACACCGACGTCACCAGCAACGCGTCGCTGCTGCCCGCCATCGTCGAGGTCCGCTGGCGGCACGCCGGCGGCGAGTTCGAGGTCAAGCAGGTGGTCTACCTCCTCCGCTTCTGAGCATGAGGCGCGCGCGCTGCACCCACGGCCCCCTCGCGCGAAGGGCCGGCTTCTCGCTGATCGAGATGACCATCGCCTTCACGGTGATGACGATCATCCTCGTGGCGACGTCCGCGGTCCTCCGCCGGGAGACCCGCGGGATCAACGAGCTCCAGAACATGGGCCACGCGGAGAAGGTCATGGAGACCGCCTTCGCGCGCATCCTCCGCACCGTGCAGTTCGCCCGGGGCTTCTCTCCGGAGACCACCCTGACGAGCACCCTGACCGGCGGGGAGACGGGCACGGCCCGCCTCTCGGACATCACGGGCTTCCCCGACAGCGGGGTGTTCGTGGTGGACCTCGGGGACCCCACCGAGGAGATCGTGGCCTACAGCGGCACCTCGGCCGCCGACGACCAGCTGCTCGACCTGGAGCGCGGCGCGGAGGGCAGCCAGAAGCGTGGTCACAGCGCGGGCTCCACCGTCCTCTGGAGCGGCCTCGCGAAGCCGATCGACAACCAGACCGACCCCGCCGCGTCCGAGTACGACGGACGGACGGACGACCTGCGGGGGGACATCTACTACCGCGGCCGCGGCGCGGGCCTGAGCTTCCAGGTGCCCGTGGACCCGGAGAACACCGGCAGCTTCGTCGGCGCCGAGGGCCCCCGCTGGGGCGCCCAGGTCGCCGGCGGTGAGGTCACCGGCGCCCACGCCGCCATCTGCTTCGTCCGCTCCCTGGAGATCACCGAGTCGGAGCGCGACTTCGACCTGAACGAGGACGGGGACCTCGAGGACACCTTCGACCTCGGCCGCATCGTCTACCAGGGCTGGAGCGACGACCCGGCGGAGTCGATCCGGATCAACCTCACCCCCTCCATCATCCTCCAGGAGAAGGGGGCCTACGGGACGGACATGGACGACGACGGCTACGAGGACCCGATGTTCCTCTGGACGCCGGCGCAGGCCCGCCTCCGCATGCGCTTCTTCGTGCTGGCGGGCACGGTCAACCAGCGCGAGGTCGTCCGACGCTTCGAGACCATCATCCACCTCCGCAACGGAGCCGCGGAGTGACACCAACTGCGGCTCGGCGGCCGCGAACGAGAGACAGAACCATGCACAAGCGCAAGCGCAAGCTCATCAACAAGCCCCTCCAGCTCAAGCTGGTCGGCATCTTCACCGCCATCGGTGCGACCTGCGCGCTCTTCCAGGTCATCCTCATCAACACGAGCCTGCTGCAGCTCGCGCAGTCGATCCCGAACGGCGGCGAGCAGCTCCTGGAGCAGTCCCGCTGGCTCGTGCTCAAGAACACCATGTGGACCCTCGGCGTGCTGCTGCCGCTCATGGTCTGCGTCGGGATCGCCGCGACCCACCGGGTCGCCGGTCCGGCGTACCGCATGACGCAGCACCTCAAGGAGATCGCCGCGGGCGGCCCCGTGCGCGCCTGCAAGATCCGCAAGCACGACGAGTTCTCCGAGCTCTGCGACGCCCTCAACGCCGCCCTCGAGCAGCTCGCGCCCGCCGCGGACGCCGGCGAGGGCTTCGACGAGGACTGGACCCGTGAGGCTCCCGTGGAGGAGGTCGCCGCAGGGGAGGTCGCCGACGGGTCCGAGGACGACCGCGAGGAGCGGGCGGCCTGACGCGCGGCCCGGGGCCGCTCCCCCTCGGGAGCGGCCTGGACCTCAGGGCAGCGGCGCCCCGGTGGACGCCGTCCACAGGTCGAACCACTGGTCCCGGCTGAGCGACACGTCCACGGCCCGCGCCGCCGCCGCGACGCGCTCGAGCTTGCCGCTCCCGGTGATGGGCGCCATCCGCGAGGGGTGCCGCAGCAGGAACGCGTAGGCCACCGTGTCCGGCGCCACGCCCAGCTCCTCCGCGACGCGCCCCATGGCGGCGCGCACGCGAACCTCCTGCTCCCCCTCCCCGGTGAACAGGCGCCCGCCCGCCAGGGGGGACCACGCCATCGGGCGGAAGCGGCGGGTCAGCGCCTGGTCGAAGGTCCCGTCCAGGAACGGGTCCAGGTGGAGCAGCGACGCCTCCACCTGGTTGGTGACCAGCGGCCGGTCGAGGCGGCTCTGCAGCGCCTCGAGGTGGGAGGTCGTGAAGTTCGAGACCCCGAACTCCAGCACCTTCCCGCTGCGCTCCAGCTCGGAGAAGGCCTCCGCGACCTCGTCGGGGTCCATGAGCGGGTCCTGGCGGTGGAGCAACAGCACCTCCACGTGGTCGGTGCCGAGGGCCTGGAGGCTGCGGTCGACGGACCCCACGATGTGGGCCCGGCTCGAGTCGTACCCGTGCCGGCGGTGCTCGGGCCGCCGGTCGGACACGAGCTTGATGTTGCACTTGGTGACGAGCTTGAGCGCGTCCCGCAGGCCGGGGTCGGCCCGCAGCGCCGCGCCGAAGGCCTCCTCCACCGTGTAGCCGCCGTAGATGTCGGCGAGGTCCACCGTGTCGATGCCGAGCTCGAGCACCTGACGCGTCCAGCGGGCGAGGTCGGCGCCCTCGAGGCCCCACTCCGGCTGGCGCCAGAGCCCTGCGATGATGTTGGAGAGTTCCATGGCGAGCCGAAGAGGATAACCGTCCGCCGGCGATCCGCCGCCGGCCGTGCTCCGCACCCCTCCACCCGGTAGCCTCTGGACGATGGACGCGTCCGACCGACCCGCCGCGCCGACCGCTTCCGGCCGGGACGCGCTCCCCGCCGGCTCCGGCTCCGGGGCGTCGGTCTCCGGCCTATGGCTGCTCCCCGTCGGGGCGCTGGTGCTGCTGGTCGCCCTCCTGCTGCGGGGCAAGGACCTCGACGCCGGCCGCATGTCCCCGGACGACGGCGAGTTCCTGTGGTCCGCGCAGATCCACGAGATCGACCCCGCGGCCGGACCGGCCACCTGGCTCGACGAGGACCGCGGGTGGGGCTCCGACCTGGTCCGGGACTTCAGCCGGGACGAGGGTCGCTCCACCTACCCGCACGGCTACCTGCACCAGCTGGGCATCCGCTACGCCACGCGGCTCGGGGCCCGAGCGGGCTTCGGGCGCGTGGCCGCGCTGCGCCTGGACCAGGCCGTCCTGGGCGCGCTCACCTCCCTGCTCGTGCTCCTCTGGCTCCGCCGGGTCGCGCCGCGTGAACCCCTGATCGCGGCCGCGGGCGGCGGCCTCATGGCGGTCCAGCTCGGTCACGTGCTCGTGTCGAGGACGGGCTGGGGGCAGGCGGCGTGCACGTTCTTCCTGGTCTGGATGATCGCCATCGCCTGGCGCATGTACTCGAGCGCGGGCGAGCGGGACACCGGGGCCCTCCTCCGCGGCGCCCTCGGGATCAGCGCGACCTCCCTGCTCGCCTACGGCTTCCACGAGATGGCCACCGTCTACACCTTCGTACTGGCGGTGCTCGTGGTGCTCCTGTTCCGCACGGATCCGGACGGGGTCGGGCGCGCGCCCTGGCGCTCGCGGCGCGTGGCGTTCGGGCTGGCGGCCTGCGTCCCGGTGGGCGCGCTGACGGTCGTGCTGCTCTTCTTCAGCGAGTTCGCCAGGGACAAGTGGTTCTCCTCCTCGCTCGACGCCACGTTCTCCTGGTGGGAGCGGAGGGAGCTCGCACTCGGCTACCTCGTGGACGTGGTCGCGGTCCCGCGCCAGGTCTCGCTGCCGGTGCTCGCGCTCGCCGCCCTCGGCCTCGGCGGCGCGCTGACCCGCGACGCGCGGTGGCTGGTCTGGCTCGTGGCGTGGGCGGTGGTGCCCACCCTCCTGCTCTTCCTGCGCTTCAACTTCCCCGAGCTGGCGCGCATCTACCTCCCGGTGGACGTGATCCTCGTGGTCCTCGCCGCGGAGGGGCTGGGTGTGGTCTGGGCGGTGGCCCGGGGCCGGGCGGGGCGCGCGCTCGCGGACGCCACGGCCGTCCTCGCGGTGGTCTGGTGCGGGGCGGTCACCTGGTCGACCCTCTTCGTGGGGCCGGCCGCCGCCCTCCACGTCCCCGCCGTCCACCACCCGCTCCCCACGACCGCCCACCCCGCCGGGACCTTCGACGACATCGCGATCACCCTCGCGGCCACGGAGATCACCGAACCCGTGGCGGTCGCGTTCGTGTGGGGTCCCCTCTTCCGCCTCCTGGACCTCGGCCTCCCGGCGCGCATCGTCGAGCTGGACGCCCTGCCGGAGGGGACGCCGCCGCCCCGTCTCGTGGTGGCGCCGCGACGCTCCATGGAGGCCGGCGGCCGCATGCGCGCCGACGGCGGCCCGTACGAGCTCGCGGCCCGGGACCGCTACGACCACCTCGGGCTCTACGTGCGCCAGCCCTGACGCGGCCGCGTGTGGCCGCACCCCGCACGCCGGGGGGGAGGGAGCGGGCACGGGTCGTCACGGGTCAAAGTCCCGTGATTTCAGCCGGCGTCCCTTCGCGCGCGGCGGGGCAGCGCCTATCACCGAGGCATGGACAGCGACCTCTGGGGCTCACGGGCGGACGAGCGGCTGGTGCTGGTGGACAGCGCCGGGGAGCAGGTGGGCGTGGACACGCGGGCGCGCTGCCACGCGGTGGACGGGCTCCGACACCGCGCCTTCTCCGTCTACCTCTTCGACGGCGCGGGGCGCCTCCTGATCCACCAGCGCCACGCATCGAAGCCCCTCTGGCCGAGCTACTGGTCGAACAGCTGCTGCAGCCACCCCGTCGAGGGTGAGGCCGTGGAGGACGCCGCGGTCCGCCGGGTCCGCGAGGAGCTCGGCGTGGACGTCGAGGTCCGGCCGGTGCACCGCTACGAGTACCGGGCCACCTACGGGGACGTGGGGACGGAGCACGAGGTGGTCACGGTCTTCATCGGACGCGTGGACCCCGAGGCCCTCGCGCCCGACCCGACGGAGGTGGCGGCCCATCGCCTCGTGGACCCGGACGACCTGGACCGCGAGATCGGCGACGACGCCCGCTTCACGCCGTGGTTCCAGCTCGCCTGGCCCGTGGTCCGCGAGGCGGCGGCGGGCCTACGGTAGGACGACGTCCCCGAGGGCCAGCGTCGCGCCCGCCGCGGGCGCGGTCAGGGGGACCGTGACGCCGTCCCGGCGACCGCCGATCCTCAGGGCGGACCACGTCGCCGGGTCCCCGGGGCCGACGACGAGCCATCGGAAGCGACCGTCCTCCCCGGACTGCAGCGACCAGGTGGTGCTGGGCTCGCCCTCGACCATGGCCTGGGCCACGACCCCGACCCGGGGCGCTCCAGCCCCGTCCACCAGCCGCCCCTCCACGAGCAGCCCCCGATCGAGCGCGAGGGCGCGCTCCGCAGCGTTCCCTTGCGGTGTGCCCTCGTCCGCGCCGGCGGCGGCCAGCCCCTCGAGCCGCCGATCGAGGGAGCCGATGAGCCGCTCCCGGTCCCCCTCGCGCTCTCCCACCACGACGACCGCCCGCAGGTCGAGGCCGCGCTCCACGTGGCCCACCTCGGCCAGCGAACCCACCACCGGCTCCGCCAGGGTGGCGTCGGAGCGGCTCCCGTTCCGCGCCGGGAAGACCTGCAGCACCCCCGCCCAGTGCCCCTCGGGGAAGCCCCCGTGGGTCAGGCGGACGCGGACCTCACCGCAGGGCGGCAGGACGGCCTCGCCGATCCCCACCGGGTCGACCTCCGCCAGCACGGGCTCCCGGGTCGCGACCCGCGCGAGGGCCACGCGCCGCGCGCCGGTGGGCGGCCGGCGCAGGCCAACGAGGGCCACCGCCGGCGGCTCGAAGAGCACGGCGACGCCGTCGGCCCCGGTGCGCGCGGTGACGGGCAGCTTCTGGGGCCGCGGCTCGCCCGGGACCGCCAGGGTGAGGGGCACGCCGGCGGCCGGCCGGCCGCTGTCGTCGAGGACGCGCACCCGGTAGGCGGTGCGCGGGCGGAGCGAGAGGGTCAGCCCCTCACCGTCGATGGCCCGCAGCTCGATGCTCCCGAAGAGCGCTCCCTTGCGCGCGGCGATCATCACCCCGCGCGACGGCGACTCCCCGAGGCGCGCGAGCCCACGCTCGTCGGACCGGAGGCGCTCCGTCGCCATGCGCCTCGACGTCTCGACCCAGTCCCCGGTGATCCGGCTCGCGAGGACCGCGGCGTCCGCCCGCAGCGTCCGACGATCGACGACCCAGAGCTCGGCGTCCGGCACCCGGCCCCCCGCCTCGTCCACCAGCGTCACCAGGGGCCCCCGGCCCGGGAGGGCGTCGGCAGGGACGGAGCCCGCGCAGGCCGCCAACGGCAGCGCGGCCAGGGCGCCGAGCAGCGCGAGGGCCGCGGCGCGGGGGTCGAGGAGGGCGCGCATCACGCCCAGACGATACGGCGGCGGCGCGCGGATGCGCCGCCCGCTCCCGGGAGTCTCTGGGCCGCGGCGGCGCCGCGGCCCGTCAGCCCTGCTCCTCGGCCAGCTTCTTCAGGGTCTCGCCGTAGTCGTTCTTGCCGAAGCGGTTGGCCCGCTCCAGGAGCTGCTCGCGGGAGATCCAGCCCATCTCGAAGGCGACCTCGTCCGGGGAGCCGACCTGCTGGCCCTGGCGCTCGGTGAGGGTCCGGACGAAGTTGCCGGCGTCCAGGAGCGAGGCGTGGGTGCCCGTGTCGAGCCACGCGAAGCCGCGGCCCATGCGCTTCACCGAGAGGGACCCGTCGTCGAGGTAGCTCTCCAGCAGCGAGGTGATCTCGAGCTCGCCCCGCTCCGAGGGCACGACCTTGCGGGCGCGCTCGGGGGCCGAGCCGTCCACGAAGTACAGGCCCGTGACGGCGTAGTTGGACGGGGGCACCGGCGGCTTCTCGACGATGGCCCGGACCGTGCCGTCGTCGTCGAAGTCCGCGACCCCGTAGCGCTCGGGGTCCGCGACGCGGTAGCCGAAGACCGTCGCGCCCGCCGCCTGGTCCGCCTGCTCGAGCAGACCGGGGAGGCCCTGCCCGAAGAAGATGTTGTCGCCGAGCACCATGGCCGACGGCGCGCCGTCCAGGAACTCCTCGCCGAGGATGAAGGCCTGGGCGAGCCCGTCGGGGCTGGGCTGGATCATGTAGGAGAGCGAGATCCCCCACTGGCTCCCGTCGCCGAGGGTGCGCTCGAACTGCTCCCGGTCGTGGGGCGTGGTGATGATCAGGATCTCCTGGATCCCGGCCAGCATCAGCACCGTGAGCGGGTAGTAGATCATCGGCTTGTCGTAGATCGGCAGCAGCTGCTTCGACACGCCGGTGGTGATGGGGTACAGCCGGGTTCCGGACCCTCCGGCGAGGATGATGCCTTTGCGTTTCTTCATGGGGTGGGCGGGGGGAGGGCCCGAGCGGAGGGCTCGTCTCGTCGG
>JASFWR010000383.1:0-3597 GCA_050049155.1 Planctomycetota bacterium
CAGGAAGAACAGCCAGGCGATGGCCCCCTGGGGCGTGCGCCCCTGCAGGAGCACGTGCACCGCCGACGCGATCCCGACGAGCTCGACCGCGAGGTAGAGCAGGCCGGCGAGGGTCCAGTCGTCCATGGGGGAGGGGCCGCGGCCCGGGGCGGTCGGGCGCGGCGCGCTGAGCGTAATCTCTCGGTCGGGCCCTCCCAGAGGTTTCACCGAACCCCCCGGGATGGACTACGTTGCACGTCCGAGGCGCCCCTCGAACCCGCCCAGGAGGCACCGAAGTCATGCTCCAGTCCCTCACGCTCCCCTCGCTCCTGCTCTCCGCCGTCGCCGTCGGCGCGGCGGTGCTCGCGCCCGATCCCCAGGAGGACCTGCAGCAGGACCCGCAGCGGGGCAAGCAGGTGGGCGCCGCGCCTCGGCCCTCCCCGCAGGAAGGCTCGCAACGGTCGGGCCCGCCCGTCCCTCCCGCGCCCGGAGACGACGCTCCGACCGACGAGGACCGCGCCAAGCTGGCGGCGGCCTTCGAGGCCATGGGCATCCGCTTCGCGCCGGACGCGGGAGCCATCGGGTTCAGCGCTCGGGTCGAGGTCCTGAACGAACTGCTGGAGTACCTGCTCACCTCGCCCCAGGGCGCGTCCCACGAGGCCATGTTCCTCACGGAGGTGAGCCCCGACGGGATCACCGCCGCGATGCTCGCGCTCGGGGTCGCGCAGGGCACCAACGTGGAGTACGTGCCCAAGGACCCTCCGCCGACCCGCGAGGAGGTTCGCGCCGGCGTCACGACCCACGACGTGGTCCTCCCCGCGGGTGGCGCGACGTACCTCTACGGCGCCTGGCGCGAGGCCTCCGGAGCCCCCGACCCGGCCACGGGCGAGTTCCCCTCGGAGACCCTGCACTTCCACCGGATGGAGGACCTCCTCCTGGACCTCGTCCGGGGCCGCACCATGCGACGTCACCCGTGGGTCTGGCTCGGCTCCCGCATGATCCAGGGCCGGGGCAACGGCGGCGCTGAGGTCTTCGCGGCGACGACCACCGGCAACCTGGTGAACGTGGCCTTCTTCTCCCAGGGCGACACCCTCGTCACCGCGGCCCTCCCCGAGTGCACCCTGCAGACCGGCTGGAGGCCGAACGTCTGGCTCCTGCCGGACCGTGGCTCGGAGATCCTGTTCATCATGTCCACCGTCGAGCTCGACGGCCTCCCCGAGGCGCTCCGACCCGCGGTGCCCTTCGTCCGTGAGCCGGTGGGGGACGTCGCGCCGCGCTGAGCATGGACCCGGGAGCCGGACGCCTCGACCAGGATCGCGCGCCTGCGATCCAGGCCATCGGCCGCCTGAACCGGACCGTGTCGGCCCGCGCCAGGCAGGGGCACACGGCGCGAGGCATCTGCGCGGCGCTCGCGGCGGGCGCTGCCACGGTCGCCCTCGCGGTGCTCGACGGGCACCCGCTGGAGGACCCCGGGCTGTACGTCCTGATGGCGGTCGTCGCGGCGCTCACCTTCACCGCCTGGCGCGGGGCGCACCGCGTCAGCGCGGACGCCGTCGCGGCCAGGGTGGACGAGGGGCTGGGGCTGCGCGGGGCCTACGTGGCGGCGGTCGAGGCTGGCGACGTGGGGCGCCCCTCCGTGATGGCGGAGCTGGGCGCCGAGCGCGTGGCGGCGGAGGTCCGGCGCGGGGCGGCGATGGAGGCCGCGGTGCCGCACAGCGCGTCCTTCGTCGCGCTCCCCCTCCTCGCCTCCGCGCTCCTCGTGGCGGCGGTCGGGGTGCAGGACTCCAAGGAGATGGGGGCTCGAGGGGAGCGGGCGCGGTCCTTCGCCATCTCCAACGATCTGAACGCCCTCGCCCGCGACGGCGCCCTGCCCATGGACGAGGCGGCCCGCGAGGCGATCCAGCGGGCGGCGGAGGCGGCGGCCGCCGCCGGCGCGGCCTCGGGCGGGCGTCAGCGGGAGATGCGCGAGATCGCGGACGAGCTCGAGGCGCTCGCCCAACAGGCGCCGCCGGGCTCCGACCTCGCGGAGGCCCTCGGCCGCGCCGCGGCCGCCGCCGAGGCGGTGGCCCTCGAGGCTGGCCCGGACGCGGGCTCGGAGGTGGGCTCGGCGGAGCCCGCCGAGAGTGATCCGGCGAACGACGCGTCGCCGGCGGACCGCCGCGGGGACCTCGCGGGAGGGGAGTCGGAGGAGCCGGGCGATCGCCGCGGTGAAGGGGGCGACGGCGAGCGGTCCGGCGACGTGACGAGCGCCGCCAGCGGCGGCGCGGATCCCGCTGCCGATCCGGCGACGGCCGCTGCAGACCCTGCGCCGGGATCCGGGAGCGAGGCTCCCGCCGCCAGCGGCCCTGGCGTCTCCGGGCCGGCCCCGGGGGGGGCGGACCCGGTCCCGCAGGTCCCGACTCGCTCGACGCGGCGGCCTCGCTGGTGGGACGCCCGGGACGCGGGCATCGTCTCGCGCTGGGTCGCACGGAAGCGAACCGGCGCGGGCTCGGGTTCGGACGGGCAATGATCCTGCAAATGCCCGGCCCGGGCAGGACGCAGCCGCGCTCTTCGTCCACAATCCCCCGCCCGCTCCCCGCGGTCCCGAGACGTCGCCTGCGCCCACCTCCGGACATCAGCCCTCCCGAGCCCCAACCGTGACCGACACCACAGCTCCCACCGGAAGAACGGGCCTCTGGCTCGTGGGCGCGCGCGGAGCGATCTCGACCTGCGTGGCCTACGGCGTGGCGGGCCTGCGAGAGGGCCTCGTGGCCCCGGTCGGACTCCCCACGGAGGCGCCGCCGCTGAACCGCCTCCCCCTCGTCCCCTTCGAGGACCTCGTCCTCGGAGGGCACGACGTGTGCACCCGGGACCTCTCGTCCTCCGCCGGTGAGCTCGTCCGCGCGGGCATCCTCACCCAGGAGCTCGTGGCGTCCACCGCGGCGGAGGCGGCGGCGTACGAGGCCGCGATCCGCCCCGGCGTGCTGGACGCGGCGGACACCGGGTTCGCCGACCTGGACCCCCGCGCCGCCGACCTGGGCAGCCAGCCGCCCCGCGAGCAGATCGCCCGCCTGGCCGGCGACCTGTCGGCGTTCCAGCAGGAGCACCAGCTGGAGCGCACCGTCGTCGTGCACCTCGCGAGCACCGAGTCCGAGTTCGCCCCGCAGGCGGCCTGGGACTCCCTCGAGGCGCTGGAGGCGGCCCTCGACGCCGAGACGGCCCAGCCCGCCTCGCTGCTCTACGCCTACGCCGCGATCACCTCGGGCTGCCCGTTCGTGAACTTCACCCCGAGCATCGGGGCCGCCGTCCCTGCCCTCGAGGAGCTGGCGCGCCGCGAGGGGGTCGCGCTCGCGGGCAACGACGGCAAGACCGGCGAGACGCTCGTGAAGACGGCGCTGGCGCCCATGTTCCGCGCTCGAGCCCTGAACGTGCTCGCGTGGCAGGGCTACAACATGCTGGGCAACCGGGATGGTGAGGTGCTGAAGGAGCCCTCCCACAAGGCCAAGAAGCTGAAGACCAAGGACGACGCCCTGCGCTCGATCCTCGACGGCGCCTCCCCCGACCTCTCCACCCAGGTGGGCATCGACTACGTGCCCTCCCTCGGGGACTGGAAGACCGCCATGGACTACGTCCACTTCG
>JASFWR010000384.1:0-3595 GCA_050049155.1 Planctomycetota bacterium
CAACGTCGTCACCCCGTCGCGGCTCGCCAAGGAGGCCCGCGCCATCGCCCGGCGCCACCCGCGGATGACCGCCAAGGTCATGGACGAGGCGGCCATGCGGAAGGCCGGCATGGGCCTCCTGCTGGGCGTCTCCGCCGGCTCCGTGGAGCCCGCGCGCCTGATCCACCTCACCTACAAGCCCAAGGGCCGGTCCCGTGGGCGCATCGCCTTCGTGGGCAAGGGCCTGACCTTCGACGCCGGCGGCTACTCCCTGAAGCCGCCCGCCAAGATGGACGAGATGCGCTTCGACATGTCCGGCGGGGCCGCGGTCCTGGGCGCCATGCACGCACTGGCGGGTGGTCTCGACGTGCCCTTCGAGGTGCACGGCATCGTGCCCTCGTCGGAGAACCTCATCGACGGGAACGCCACGAAGCCCGGTGACGTACACACGGGCATGTGCGGCACCACGGTCGAGATCCTCAACACCGACGCCGAGGGGCGCCTGATCCTCGCGGACGCGCTCTCCTACGTCGCCGCCAAGGTCAAGCCGGACACCATCATCGACCTCGCCACCCTGACGGGGGCGGTGATCGTCGGCCTCGGCCACGAGGTGACGGGCATGTTCTCGACCACCGACGCCCTGCGGGACGACCTCCTCGCCGCCGGTGAGGCCACCGGCGAGCACGTCTGGCCCCTGCCGCTGCTCGACGCCCACAAGGAGGGCATGAAGGGCAAGTCGGCGGACCTGGCCAACATCGGCTCCGCGGCCATGGGCGCCGGGTCGAGCCAGGGCGCGGCGTTCCTCTCCCACTTCGTCGCCGATGGGCAGGAGTGGGCCCACCTCGACATCGCCGGAACGGCCTGGAACACGCGGGACCGCGACTGGGTCGGCGGCGCCAGCGGCTCCGGCGTGGGCGCCCGCCTGCTCGTCGAGTTCCTCAAGCGGCGAGCCTGACCCCGCCGCTCCCGATCCCCCCCCTCCCTCTCCCAACCCCCTTCCTAGGAGCCCTGTAGTGTCATCCCCCGAACTCGTCCCCGGTCTGGCCGGCATCCCGGCAGCTGAGTCCTCGGTGAGCTTCATCGACGGGCAGGCGGGCGTTCTGGAGTATCGCGGCTATCCCATCGAGGAGCTCTCCGCCCACAGCACCTACGAGGAGGTGGCGTGGCTCCTCCTCTACGGTGAGCTCCCCACGAGCGAGGAGCTGGCCGCCTTCGAGGCGGACCTCGCGCGGCTCCGGGTGCTGCCCGAGGGCCTCGTGCGCGCGGTGCAGGCGCTCCCCAGGGACGGGCACCCCATGCAGGCCCTGCAGGCGGCCCTCGCCACCCTCGGCATGGTGTGTCCCAAGGTCGACCTGCGGGATGCGGCCTCCAAGGACGAGGCGGCGCGCCGGGTGATCGCGGTGACGCCGGTCCTGGTGGCGCTCTTCGAGCGGGTCCGCGCCGGGAAGGACTACGTCGCGCCGCGGGAGGACCTCTCCACGGCCGCCAACTTCCTCTGGTGCCTCGACGGTGAGGAGCCGGCGGAGATCGCGTCGAAGACCCTCGACTGCGCGCTGATCCTGCACGCCGAGCACACCATGAACGCGTCCACCTTCGCGTGCCGCGTGGTGGCCTCGACGGAGAACGACCCCTACACCTCCTGCAGCGGCGCCGTGGGCGCGCTCTTCGGCCCCCTCCACGGCGGCGCCAACGAGCGGGTGCTGAACCAGCTGGCGACCATCAGCGGCGTGGACGGCGTCGAGGCCTGGTACGAGGAGAAGGCCGCGACCAAGTCGAAGGTCATGGGCTTCGGGCACCGGGTCTACAAGACGAAGGACCCGCGGGCCAAGAACCTCCAAGTCCTGGCCATCAAGCTGTTCGACGAACTCGGCTCCACCCCGAAGTACGACGTGGCCCTCAAGCTCGAGGAGGTGGTGACCGCCAAGCTCGGGGAGCGGGGGATCTACCCGAACGTCGACTTCTTCAGCGGGCTCGTCTACGAGAAGCTGGGCCTGAGCACCGACGTCTTCACGCCGATCTTCGCCATGGCGCGGGTCTCCGGGTACTGCGCCCACTGGCTGGAGCAGCACCAGGACAACAAGCTCTTCCGTCCGGGACAGATCTACAAGGGCGAGCGGCAGCGCGGGTACACGCCCATCGACGCCCGCTGAGCCTGCCCGCCGGGTCGGCTGCCGGTCGGCGCGGGCCCGCGCGCTCCCTCAGCGCGCCGCCGAGGCGGCCACGGCCCCGTCGAGCGCCTGTCGCTCGGCGGGGTCGCTCACTGCCTGGAGGACGCCGTCGACGCGCGCCCCGGCGCCCTGGAGTCCCTGCCGGAGCCGGACCCCGAGGTCGATGCCCTGGCCCCGCCGGACGGCCGGGCGGAGGTCGGAGGGCGCGGCGGCGAGGGCGTCCTCGGTGCGCCGGAGCTCGGCGTCGAAGGTCCGCCGGAGCGGGTACTCGAGGGACATGCCCAGGCCCTCGGCCACGTGCTCGCGGTGGGCGGCCTCCGACAGCGCGCTGTCCAGGACCCGGGCGAGACGCGGCGGCGGCGCGGCTCCTCGCGGCAGGCGGGAGCGCAGGAAGCTCCCCACGCCGCGGAGCAGGTGGGGACGGGCCTCCTCCGGGTAGCCCGCCAGCAGGGCGTCGAGGTCCAGGGCGCCGGTCTGGGCGAGGGTGCCGTAGGCGAGGCTGTTCCCGGTGCTGAGCAGGATGTCCTCCCGCCGCTCGCCCTCGAACTGGTCCGCGACCTCCATGACGCGCGCCGGGACGAGGGTCAGCTGGCCGCTCTCCGGGTCCTTCACGGCGCCGCGCTGGATCAGGCTGCCGTAGTTGCGGAAGAAGGTCCCGGGGTACCGGAGCCCGTCGGCTGCGCGCTCCAGGTGGAGGCTGCCGATGGGGAGCACGAACAGCCCGGTGAGCGCCATGGCGGTCGCGAGCGCGCCCCCCGCGCGGCGGCGGAGGGGCCGCGGGTCCTGGAGCCACAGGCCGGCCGCGGCAGCGATGGCGAGCAGCCCGAAGAAGTAGAACGAGACGAGATACCGGACGCCGCCGATCTCCACTGGCGGCGGCATGGAGCGAATCTTGAGGACGCCGATCGCGATCACGCCCAGGACGAGCGGCAGGTACGCGCCCAGCAGCAGGGCCGCGGAGCGCCGACGGGTACCGGCGTCGTCCCCCGGCGGGGCCGCGCGGAGGACCAGGCCGACCATGGCGCACCAGGCGACGGC
The DNA here is from genome assembly GCA_050049155.1 of Planctomycetota bacterium. Taxonomy (GTDB): domain Bacteria; phylum Planctomycetota; class UBA1135; order UBA1135; genus Saltatorellus. The sequence goes on from JASFWR010000384.1 coordinate 3,186, forward strand.
GAGGGCGGCGAGCAGCAGCCACTCCCCGACGGACGCCGGGAGCGGGCCCAGGGCCTCGTAGCACGCCCCCGAGGGGAGCGTCTCGACGATGAGGGCTCTGGCCTCGGCGGCGAGCCCGCCCGCGTCGAGGGCGGGATCCACCGAGGTGAACTTGCTCGCGAAGAAGCCGGCGCGGCCGTCCGTCATGGCCTGCAGCGCCAGCAGCGGCGACACACCGAGGGCGGCCGCGGGGGCCAGCCAGCGGGCGTCCCGGAGGGCGCCGCGCAGACCCCTGAGCAGGACGAGGACCGGCGCGAGGAGGGCGAGGGCGAGGAGGGAGCCGAAGTACACGACCACGGCGAAGCCCGCGCCGAGGCCGGCGGCGACGAGCCATGGGGTGCGACGCTCCCGGCCGTGCGACTCGAAGAGCA
>JASFWR010000290.1:0-4860 GCA_050049155.1 Planctomycetota bacterium
GGGCGGCTCAGGCTGAAACGCCCTGCGCGGCGTCGTGTCGCGTTACGAGAGGGACGCCGCGACGTCCACGAAGGTGACCCCGCGGAAGCGGGCAGGGGCGGCGCCGTGACTCATCTCCGCCACCTGCATGGGATTGCCCTTACCGCAGTTCACCACCCCCCAGAGGCGCCACTCCTCGGGCCCGGTCACCCGGTCGCACCGCTTCCAGAAGTCGAGGGTCGAGCCCTGGTACGTGGGCAGCCGGAGCAGCCGCGCCCGGCGCCCACCGCGGATCTCCCAGCCCACCTCGCAGGTGAACTGGAAGTTGCGCCGCTCCTGATCGATCGACCAGGTCTTGATCGTGTCGGCGAGGATGGCGCCGTCCTCGGTCTCCGCGAGGAGCTCGTCCAGCGTCCCCTCGCCGGGCGCGAGCGAGACGTTCGTGATCCGGTCGATGGGCGGCGCGTACCAACCCTCGGCCCGCGACACCGAGCGGCTCTCGGACTGCCCCGCCCGGCCGGCGCTGATCCGACCGCTCTGGAACGCGCAGAGCTTCCCGTCCCGCACGATGTCGAACCGGCCCGACGCCACCCCGTCGTCGTCCCAGCCGCGGGTGTCGAGCCCGCCAGCGACCGTGGAGTCCGCGACGAAGCTCACGCAGTCCGAGGCGTACTCCAGCGCGCCGGGATCGTCGGCCCCGGCGAAGGAGCCGCCCGCGAGGTCGCGCTCCTCGCCGAGCACGCGATCGAGCTCCGTCGGGTGACCGACGGACTCGTGGATCTGGAGCGCGAGCTGGCCGCCGCCCAGGATCAGCGTGCGCTCTCCCGGCGGGCAGATGTCCGCGTGGCACAGGGCGATCGCCTCGTCCCGGACGCGCTCCGCGTGGCCCTCGAGGTCGAGGGCGCGGACGACCTCGAAGCCGCCGCTCCTGAAGTCCCCCTCGAGGGCGTTCGGGTAGCTCCGTCGCTCCACCACGCCGTTGACGCGCGCCGTCGCCTCGATGCGCCCGCCCGAGCGGATGAGCACCTGGTGGGTCGCCCCACCCTCGGAGGTCGCCATCCACTGCTCCTCCCGCCGGAGGCTCATCCCCGCCAGCCGCGACACGATCTCGCGGCGGCCGCCGAGGCGCTCGCAGGCGGTGGTCAGGAGATCGAGCTTCTCCTCCAGGGAGACCGTGAAGGGGTCCTCCTCCACCGGCGTGACGTACTCCCCCTGCGCGTCGGCGCGCCCGGCCAGCCGGATCGGGACCCGGCGCAGGGGCGCCAGGTCCCGCGCCGACGCGAGGCAGCGCCGCACGAGCCCGCTGACCGCGTCCTGCATGGAGGAGTACGGACCCGGCGCCGCCGCGAACCCCGCCGCGCCGTCCCGGAAGACCCGGAGGGCGATGCCGAAGTCCTCCGGCGCGTCGGACTCCTTCAGGGCCCCGTTCTGCACCACGAGCCGCTCCTCGGCCAGGCGCACGATCCGCGCGTCCGCGGCGTCGGCGCCGCCGGCCATGGCCTCGTCCACGGCCCTGCGGGCGAGCGCTTCCATGGAGTGGGCGGAGGTGGGGTGAACCATGGGACTCAGGACCGGGCCTTGGAGGTGAACTGGAAGCCGCGCACCAGGAGCGCGGGGGCGACGACCTCGCCGCCCATGAGCGACCCCACGCGCACGGCGCGGTCCCCCACGCCGTCCACGGCCCGCAGGGCGTCGACGAGGGAGTGGGTGAAGCGGAGGTTGCCGACGGGGCCGCCGACGGCGCCGCCCGAGACCCGGAAGACGCCGCCGCGGGTCATGCCCGTGAGCACCAGCTCCCGCGGCTCCACCACGTTGACGTAGTGCAGCTGGCGCACCAGGAGCCCGTCGCCGAGGCGCTCCAGGAGCTCGGCCCGGCTCAGCTCGCCCTCGGCCACCACCAGGTGCCCGGCGGAGGGGCCGGAGGTCGAGGGCTGCGGGGCCGCGTGGCCCGTGTTCGGCAGGTCCAGCTGCCGCGCCCAGGCCGCGTCCGTGACCGGGCCGCGGGTCGTCCCCGCCGCCACCAGGTCGGTCCGCCCCCGAGGCGTCCCCTCGCCGTCGAAGCGCAGCCCGCGCAGGTCCGGGTGGAGCGGGTCGTCGGCGATCGACACCCCCTCCGCGAAGAGCCGCTCCCCCACGCGCCCCGTGAGGAAGGAGGAGCCCTCGTGGAAGCTCCGCGCGCCGAAGCCGAGGCCGGAGGTGAAGGTGATCAGGGCCGCCACGGCCTGGGGCTCGAGCAGGACGTCCATGGGGCGGGCGTCCATGTCCTCCGGGCCCCGGGCCCGCACCGCGCTCCCCACCGCGTCCTCGATCACGCCGGCCACGTCGACCTGGTCGACGAAGCAGCGCACGGAGGAGGAGCTGGCGGAGCCGCCGACCGTCTCCGCGTCCGCGCCGCTGTCGGCGCAGGTGAGCGAGAACTCCGCGCGCGACGTGGCGCCGTGCACGCGCCTGCCGGCGGAGTTGACGATGCTGCGGGAGGCCACGGTCGTCCGGGCGAGGCCGCCGCCGCGCAGGGACTCGCCCTCGCAGCGCCGCAGCGCCGCGTCGATCCACTCGGCCTTCTCCTTGAAGCTGTGGTCCTGCGTCGGGCGGGACGGGGCCGACCCCTCGACCTCCACGGCCCCACCCAGGGGCGCCGCCGTCCCGTCGGGCGAGGCGACCCGCGCGAGGACCTCGGCGCGGCCGAGGGCCCCGAGGACGCTGGACTCGTCGAGGGCGCCGGTGCTGGCCCGCGCCTCGCGGAAGCCGCCCCCCTCCCGGTACCGCACCCGCACCGAGAGGTCGTAGCGCTCGCGGTCGGCCGACTGGGTCGGCCCCTCGTGGCCGAAGCGCACGAAGCGGTCCTCGACGCAGTCGATGGTCACCTCGGTCTCGTCCGCGTCGCTCGCCGCGAGCACGGCGTCAGCGATCTCGAACGCGTGGTCTTCTTCCAGCAGCGCCATGTGGGCGACCTCCTGAGCAGAGTCTCGCGCCCCGACCGCCGCCGATCAACGGCCAGCCGCCGGGAGCGGGGCCCTACTTCACGACGAAGTTCACGAGGCGGCCGGGCACGACGATCGTCTTCACGACCTCCTTGCCCTCCAGGCGATCGGCCACGGCGGCCCGCGCGGCCGCCTCCATCTCGTCCTTCGAGGCCTCCTGCGGGACCATCACCTTGGCCCGCAGCTTGCCGAGCACCTGGACGGGCATCTCGAACTCGTCCGCCTGCAGGTAGCGCTCGTCCACGGCCGGCCAGGGGGCGTGGTGCACGCTCCCGTCCTGCCCCATGCGCGACCAGACCTCCTCGGCGAAGTGCGGGGCGAAGGGCGCCATGGCGCGCACCAGCCGGCTGGCCTGGGAGCCGTTGAGCCCCCTGGAGGAGGCCCCCTTGAGGAACTCCATGAAGGCGGCCACCGCGGTGTTGAAGTTGAACGCCTTGAACGAGTCGTCGACCCGCTGCAGGCACTGGTTCAGCGCCCGCTCCACGTCGAGGGCCGCGCCCTCGGGGGTCACCTCCGAGGCGTCGGTGAGGCCGGCCCGGATCGGCGCGTCGCCGTCCGGGTCCACGAACAGTCGCCAGGCCCGCTCCAGGAACTTGCGCGGCCCGGGGACGTCCCGGGGGTTCCACGGCTTCGAGTCCGCGAGGGGCCCCATGAACATCTCGTAGAGACGGAACGTGTCGACGCCGTACCGGGCGCAGACGTCGTCCGGGTTCACCACGTTCTTGAGCGACTTGCTCATCTTCGCGATGACCTGCTCGAGCACCTCCCCCGTCGCCTTGGACGTGGGCGGGTCGGCCTCGAGGTCGACCTCGTCGGCCGGCACGAGGCGGCCGGTGGCGTCCTTGTAGGCGAAGGCCGTCAGCATCCCCTGGTTGAAGAGGCGCTGGAAGGGCTCCTTCGTCCGGACGACGCCGGCGTCGTGGAGCACCTTGTGCCAGAAGCGCGCGTACAGGAGGTGCAGCACCGCGTGCTCCGTACCCCCGATGTAAAGGTCCACGTTCCCCCAGTAGGCCTCGGCCTCGGGGGAGAGCGGCCCGGTCTCGCAGCCCGGGTCCATGAAGCGCAGGTAGTACCAGCAGGAGCCGGCCCACCCGGGCATGGTGTCCGTGTCCCGGCGCGCCGGGCCGCCGCTCGCCGGATCGGAGGCGGAGACCCAGTCCGTCGCCCTCGCGAGGGGCGCCGAGCCGTCCTCGGAGGGCTTGAAGTCCTCCATCTCGGGGAGGGTCACCGGCAGGTGGTCGTCCGGGACCCGCACGTGGGTGCCGTCCTCCAGGTGCAGGACCGGGAACGGCTCGCCCCAGTAGCGCTGGCGGGAGAAGAGCCAGTCCCGCAGCCGGTAGTTCGTCTTGGCCTCGCCGAGGCCCTTCTCCACCAGGTGGGCGATCATCCGCGCCTTGGCCTCGTCGACCTCCATCCCGTCGAGGAAGTCGGAGTTCACGGCCGGGCCGGCGCCGGTGTAGGCCTCCCCGTCGAAGTCCGCGGGGGGCTGGACCGTCCTCACGATGTCGAGGCCGAACTCCTTCGCGAAGTCCCAGTCCCGCTGGTCCTGGCCCGGGACCGCCATGATCGCGCCCGTGCCGTAGCTGGCGAGCACGTAGTCGGCGACCCACACGGGGATCCGTCCGCGCTCGTCGCCCGGCTCGAAGGCGGGGTTGTGCGCGTACGCCCCCGTCCAGACGCCGGTCTTCTCCTTGGCGAGGTCCGTCCGCTCGAGGTCCGACTTGGCCGAGGCGGCCTGCACGTACGCCTCCACCGCCGCGCGCTGCCCGTCCGTGGTCATGGCTCCCACCAGCGGGTGCTCCGGGGCCACCACCATGAACGTCGCGCCGAAGAGCGTGTCGGGGCGCGTGGTGTAGACGCGCAGGGGCTCCCCCTCCACGCCCTCCACCGCGAAGTCGAT
>JASFWR010000080.1:0-11734 GCA_050049155.1 Planctomycetota bacterium
GCCTAGGATGACGCAGACGGACTCGACGAAGAGCTTGCTCGAGATGGACCTCCGTGCGGGCACGGACGACTGGAGCCCGACACCGCACGGCCACTGGCTGGCTCGAATGCTGGCGGAGAACGACCTCGTCTCCGGCCGGGACGTGCTCGAGCTCGGCGCCGGGGTGGCGAACCACACGATCCTCATCCACCGCAAGGGTGCGAGGTCGATCGTGGCCACCGAGATCACCGAGGAACTGCTGGAGACCTCGAGGGAGAACTTCGAGCGGAACTGCGGGACGGACGTCGAGATCGAGTTCCGGGTGGCGGACTGGCTGTCCACCCCGGGCCGGTTCGACACGGTCGTCGCGAACCCGCCGTTCTGCCAGAGCGGCAAGCAGAACCGCCGCTACTTCATCGACTCGCTGATCCTCGACGCCCACAAGCGCCTCCGGCCCGGGGGCGAGCTGGTCTTCATCCAGTCCTCCATGGCGGACTTCGGGGAGACCGAGCGGCTGCTGGACCGGAACGGGTTCGACGTCGAGGTGGTGGGGACGACCTCTGGCCCCTTCCGCGACTACTACTTCGAGGACGAGCAGTTCATGCTCGAGATCGAGCGCGTGGACGGGGGCTACGAGATGCGCGACGGGGTTCACCACGAGCACCTTCGCGTGTACCGGGCGAGGCTCCGGGAGTGGGCGCCCCACTCCAACGCCCACACGCCCGGCCAGTCCTGAGGCTGGGCCCGCTCGCGCCCGTCCCGCCGGGGCGGGTCAGGCCTCGCCGGCGGCCCTGCCCTTCTGCCGCTCCAGCGCCCGCTGGAGTCGCCTCTGGTAGCGGCTCTGCACCACGTCCGTGAGGACCAGCACGGCGATGACGAAGTAGAAGGTCGTCTTCGTCATGGGCATGACCTCGTTGCCGAACAGCTTGATGTGGGCGAGGTGGCCGCCCTCGGTCACGAGCATCACGCCGACGATGAAGAGGATGAAGAGGCCGAGGACCTCGTACATCCGGTTCCGTGCCAGGAAGGTCGAGACCCGCTCGGCGAGGGCGATCATCAGGACCCCGCTGATGACGATCGCGATGGACATGACGAGCTCGCCGTCCGGTCCGGCGAGGGCTATGGCGCTCAGGATCGAGTCGAAGGAGAACACGAGGTTCATCAGGACGATCAGCGCGATCACCTTCTTCGAGGACGCGGGCTCCTGGTCCTCCTCGGAGTCCACGTCCTCCATGGCGATCATGTGGAGCACCTCCTTCGTCGCCGTGTAGAGGATGAAGGCGCCGCCGAAGAGGACGATGAGGCTGTGGGTGTTGAAGGCGCCCACGAAGACGTCCTCCCAGTGCACCTCGAAGAGCACCTCCTGGGCGGCCTCGATGAGCTGGAGCAGGACGAAGAGCAGCACGATCCGGAGGCCGATCGCGATCCCGATGCCGAGCTGCCGGACCCGCTTGCGGTCGGACTCCGGGGCCCGCTTGGACTCCAGGGAGATGTAGAGCAGGTTGTCGAACCCCAGGACGGCCTGGAGGGCGATCAGCATCAGCAGCGTGAAGAGGGACTCGAGCACGGCGGTCGGGGTCGTTGGAGTCGTCGGGGCGGATCCGGTGGGATCGTGGGCGCGGAGGCCCCGAGGATACCGGGCCGCCTCCCGTGGGCGGGCCCTTTCGATCGCCGCGTCCTTTCCCCTGGCGGGGGCAGCGGGCGGGGGCGCGCCGTGGTCGAATGACCTCCATGGACGAGGAGCCGAGACGCACCGTCGCCGTCACGGGCGCGACCCGGGGGCTGGGCCTCGCCCTGACCGAGCGGCTCCTGGAGCATGGGCACCGCCTTGTGATCTGCGGACGGTCGGAGGCGCCGCTGGAGGCGCTGGTTCGCCGCGCCGGACCGGACCAGGTGCTCGCGCGGCGGGTCGACGTGCGACGCGCTGCGGAGGTCGAGGCCTGGGCCGAGGCCGCCGTGGAGCGCGGCCTCGTCCCCGACCTCGTGGTGGCCAACGCCGGGAAGATCAACGACCCCGCCCCGCTCTGGGAGGTGGGCGCGGAGGAGTTCGACGAGGTGCTGGCGGTCAACGTCTCCGGGATCGCGAACGTGGTCCGGGCCTTCGCGCCCGCCATGATCGCCGCCGGCAGGGGGGTCCTCGCGTGCCTGTCGTCCGGCTGGGGGCGGTTCGCCTCCCCGGAGGTCGGGCCCTACTGCGCCAGCAAGTTCGCCGTGGAGGGGCTCGTGAGCGCCCTCTCCCAGGAGCTCCCGAGCGGCCTCGCGGCCGTGGCCGTCGGGCCCGGCGTCGTCCACACGGACATGCTCCGCCAGGTGCGCGGGCAGGCCGCGGCCGAGTGCGAGTCGCCGGAGGCCTGGTCCCGTCGAGCCGCGCCCTTCTTCCTGGGCCTCGGGCCGGCGGACAACGGCGGCTCCGTCTCCGTGCCCTCCTGAGGTGTCCGTGACCATGAGCGACGAGCCCGAACCGCGCTGGACCGTGGACCCCGACCTCCGCCGCGCGGGGACCATCGACCCCTCCCTCCACTTCGACCCGTCCGCCCACCAGCGGGTGCTGGATCGAGTGTTCGCGCCGTCCTGGCAGCTGCTCCCCGTGGCCGAGCCGACGCACCTCGTCGAGCCGTTCACCCTGCTGGAGGGCGGCCTCGACGAGCCCCTGGTGTGGGTGCGCGAGGGGGAGCAGGAGCGGGTCCTCTCCAACGTCTGCACCCACCGCGGGGCGCTGCTGGCCGAGGCACCCTCCGACGCCCGCGGGCTGCGCTGCGTCTACCACGGCCGCCGCTTCGACCTGGAGGGGCGGATGACCTCCTGCCCCGGGTTCGAGGGCGCGTGCGACTTCCCGCGCCCCGAGGACGACCTCGCCGCCGTCTCGCTGCAGGCCCTCGGGCCCCTGCGCTTCGTCTCGCTCCAGCCGCGCGCCGACTTCGGCGAGTGGTCGGCGCCTCTGCGGACGGCTCTGGCGGAGTTCGAGGGGGAGACGTTCGCCTTCGACCCGGGGGCCTCGCGGGCGTACGACCTGGACGCCAGCTGGGCCGTGTACTGCGAGAACTACCTGGAGGGGTTCCACATCCCCTTCGTGCACCCCGGCCTCAACGCGGGCCTCGACTTCGGGCGGTACCGCGTCGAGGTGGAGGGCCGGTCGGTCAACCAGCTCGGCTTCGGGAGCGGCGAGGAGCGGGCGCTGCGTCGGGAGGAGGGCCTCGTCGCGGAGTACCTGTGGCTCTACCCCAACCTGATGGTCAACGTCTACGTGTGGGGGATCTCGGTCAACCTGGTGGAGCCCACCGGCGTGGGGCGGTGCCGGGTCCGGTACCTGCGGTGGGTCGCGCGGCCCGAGCTGGTGGAGACCGGCGTGGGGAGCGGGCTGGACCAGGTGGAGCTCGAGGACCAGGCCGTGGTCCACTCCGTCCAGCGGGGGGTCCGCTCGAGGCTCTATCCGGGGGGGCGCTTCTCCCCGGAGCACGAGGCCGGGCCCCACCACCTGCAACGCCTCCTCGCCGAGGACCTCTCATGAACGTGAAGCCCCTGGTCGCCGTCCTGCTCTCGCTCCTCGCCGCGGTCTCCACGATGGCCGTCGCGCTGCCTGCCGCCGCCGAGGGCCCGGCGATCGAGCCGTCGGTCCCGGCCTCGGTCCCGGCCCCAGTTTCAGCCCCAGTTTCAGCCCCAGTCTCGGCGCCGGGCAAGGTGCGGGTGTACGTCCTCGCCGGGCAGTCCAATATGGAGGGCAAGGCCCAGCTCCCCCTGCTCGAGCACCTCGCCGCCCAGCCCTCCACGGCCGGGCGCTTCGCGCACCTGCGAGACGGGGACGGCTGGCGGGTGCGGGACGACGTCTGGATCGACTTCCTCGGCCGTCGCGGCCCGCTCACCGTGGGCTTCGGGAGCCCGAACCGGGTCGGGCCGGAGCTGGACTTCGGGTACGTGGTGGGGGACCACCACGACGATCCGGTCCTGATCGTGAAGACCGCCTGGGGCGGGCGGAGCCTGTACCGGGACTTCCGCCCCCCGAGCGCCGGGCTCCCCGGCGACGAAGCGTTGGCGAGCCTGCTCACCGCGGAGCAGAAGCGCGACCCGGAGCGCACCCTCGAGCAGGTCCGCGCGTCGTTCGGCCGCGACTACCGGGGCATGCTCGCGGAGGTGGACCGGGCGCTCCGGGAGGCTCGCGAGGCCTTCCCGGCCATGGGGGACGGCGAGTACGTGTTGAGCGGCTTCGTCTGGTTCCAGGGGTGGAACGACATGGTGAACCGCGACGCGACGGCGGAGTACGCGAGGAACCTGGAGTGCCTCATCCGTGACGTTCGCCGGGACCTCGGCGTCCCCGACCTCCCCTTCGTCGTGGGCCAGCTGGGGGTCGGCGGCCTGAACCGCCCGGACGAGGGGCGCGAGCGCTTCAAGGCAGCGCAGGCCGCGCCCACCGCGCTCCCCGAGTTCCGCGGCAACACCGCCCTCGTGCGCACCGACCGCTTCTGGGACGAGACCGCCCAGGCGGTGTTCGACAAGGGCTGGCGGGAGAACGTGGAGGAGTGGCAGAAGGTGGGGTCCGACTACCCCTTCCACTACCTGGGGAGCGCCCACACCTACTGCGACATCGGGCGAGCCTTCGGGCAGGCCGTGATCGCCCTCGAGGCGGGTCGCAGCCGCTGAGGAGGGGGGCCTGCTGCGTGGCTCCCGGGCCCGGACGGGTCCGCCGCCGAACCCGCTCCTGGCTGCGCCGAGGTGCACCGGATCCCCCGGAACGTCGAGCGACCCCGCCGGGACGTTGGTCCCGCGGAGCCGCGGCTCGCGTCGGCGACAGGCGCCGGTCGAACGGAGGTGGGCCGCTCAGAAGTAGGACTTCGTGAAGAGCACGGCCACGAGGCCGGTCCAGAGCAGGACGCCGAGCGCGCGCTCGAGGAGCGCGGCGTTCTGGAACGGGGTTCGAGCGGTGTGGGGTCGGCTCATGGCGGCAGGGCTTGTGGCGACGGAGCTTGGTCGGCGTTCTGGCGGGTGGGGGATCGTCGACGCCGGGGCGCGCGATCGGGACCGGACCTCCTCCCTGCCTCCTCTAGTAGCGGCAGCGGATCGTGTAACCGGCTCATCAACGTTCTAATAAATCCAGACCGTCCGATTCCAGCGGACCTCGGCGCATAGAGCGGCGCTCGCCGGCGTCTTCCCAGGAGCAACAGGAACGAAGATGAAGGAAATCGAAATCGACTGCCCGTGCTGCGACTCGCGCCTGCTGGTCGACGTTCGGACACGAACCGTGCTCCGGCACTCCCCGAAGGCCTCCCTGGACGAGTTCGGTAAGCCGGTGCAGGACGGGAAGCGCTGGGACGCCGCGGCGAAGACGGTGACCGACCGCGGGGCGCGCAGCGAGGACGCCTTCGACAGCGCCCTCGATCGGGAGAAATCCCGCGGCCGTGACCTCGACGATCTCTTCAAGAAGGCGCGCGAGAAGGTCGACGAGCGGACGCGCCGTCACGAGGACTGACTCGCCGTCACCCCCGTCCAGGCGGCCGCCTCAGGGCTGCAGGTACAGCTCCGTCCCGGGGCCGACGGGCAGCCCGAGGACGAAGACCCACAGGTAGAAGAGCAGGACCCACCCGGTCAGGAACGCGATCGAGTAGGGGAGCATCGTGGCCACGATCGTGCCGATGCCGAGCCGCCGGTCGTACCGGGTCGCGAACGCGAGGATGAGCCCGAAGTAGCTCATCATCGGAGTGATGGGGTTCGTCGTGCTGTCGCCGATGCGGTACGCGGCCTGGATGACCTCCGGCGTGTAGTTGGAGAGCATCAGCATCGGCACGAAGATCGGCGCCGTGATCGCCCACTGCGCCGACGCGCTGCCGAGCATCAGGTTCACGAAGCAGCACATCAGGATGAAGGGCAGGAAGATGACCGGCCCCGACAGGTTCGCGCTCTCGATGAAGTTGGCGCCGGCGATGGCGAGGATCAGCCCGAGGTTCGTCCACTTGAAGAACGCCACGAACTGCGCCGCGAAGAACACGAGCACGAGGTAGAGGCCCATGGAGCCCATGGCCTTCGCCATGCCGTCGATCACGTCCCGGTCCGTCCGCATGGTCCCCGCCACCCGGCCGTAGACCACGGCGGGAACGATGAAGAACACGAAGATGAGGGCCACGACGCTCTTGAGCGCGGGCCGGATCTTCTCGACGAACGTGGCGTCCGCCGGCGCCCCCGGCGCCCGGAAGGCGCCGCCCTCCGGCAGCACGAGGGCGAGCAGGACCCCGATGAGCGCCAGCAGGGCGACGCCCGCCAGGCGCAGAGCGCGGCGCTCCCGATCGTCGAGCGGCTGGAGGCCGTCCTGGCTCGCCTCGAGGGCGCCCTCCTCCGCGCCGGACTCGTCGTACTCCCCGAGCCAGGGCGCCACGACGCGCTCGGTGACGAGGGTCCCGAGCAGCGTGATCATCAGCGTGCTGACGGCCATGAAGTACCAGTTGGCGGTGGCGAGCACTTCCCGTGCGCCGCCGGCCTCGTACTCGGGCCCGCCGACGATGGCGGCCGCCTCGGTCGTGATGCCCGCCAGGAGCGGGTCGACGGTCCCGATGAAGAGGTTGGCGCTGTAGCCGCCGCTGACCCCGGCGAAGGCGGCGGCGAGGCCGACGAAGGGGTGCCGGCCCACGGAGTGGTAGATGACGGCCGCGAGGGGGATGAGCACCACGTACCCCATCTCCGAGGCCGTGTTGGAGAGCACGGCCGCGAGGACGATGGTGGGCGTGAGGAGGCGCCGCGGCGCGGCGAGCACCAGGGCGCGGATCGCGGCCGACAGCAGGCCGGAGCGCTCGGCGACCCCCACCCCGAGGAGCGCGACGAGCACCGTGCCCAGGGGCGCGAAGCCCGTGAAGTTCGTCACCAGCCCCATGGAGATCCGCCGCAGCCCCTCGGCGGACATCAGGCTCACGGCCCGGATCTGCTCCCCCTTCGTGTCCGGACGGATATCCTCCACGGAGAGGTCGAGCCAGGCGGCGACCCCGCTCAGGAGGACGATCCCGGCGGCGAAGAGGGCGAACAGGGTCACCGGGTGGGGGAGCAGGTTCCCCAGGCGCTCCACGACGTTGAGGAAGGCGGCGAAGACGCCGCTGCGCTCCGGGCGCGGCGCCTCGGGGGCCGTGGGGGAGGGGTCGCTCATCGCCCCAGTGTAGGGGCGGCGCGAGTTCTCTGGCCTCGGGCGCGCCGGGGCGCCAGACTCCTGCCATGTCCGAGAGCCGATACCGCGCCGTGAAGGCCTACGAGAACCTGCCCTGGATCCACAGCCGGACGGCCCGTCCGCTCCGCATCCTCGCCGAGTACCTGGAGCCCGAGGCGCGCTTCGAGGAGATGGAGATCGAGGACACGATTGTGGTCTTCGGCTCCGCGCGGCTGCTCCCCCGGGACGACGCGGAGAAGAACCTCGAGGAGGTCCGCGCCGCCGGCGGCGACGTCCCCAAGGCGGAGCGCGACCTCAAGATGTCCGCGTACTACGAGGCGGCTCGTGAGCTGTCCTTCAAGCTCACGGAGTGGTCGAAGGGGCTGGCGGACGACAGCCAGCGGTTCGTGATCTGCTCCGGCGGCGGGCCGGGGATCATGGAGGCCGCGAACCGCGGGGCGTCGGAGGCGGGCGGGCTCAACGTGGGCCTGAACATCAGCCTCCCGTTCGAGCAGAACGACAACCCGTACATCACCCGCAAGCTCTCCCTGGAGTTCCACTACTTCTTCATGCGGAAGTTCTGGTTCACGTACCTCGCCAAGGCGATCGTCGTGATGCCGGGGGGCTTCGGGACCCTCGACGAGTTCATGGAGGTCGTGACCCTCGTCCAGACGTTGAAGATCAAGAAGGCCCTCCCGATCGTCCTGTTCGGGACCGACTTCTGGTCCAAGGTCATCAACTTCGACACGCTCATCGAGTACGGCACGATCTCCCCCGAGGACGTCGACCTGTTCTTCCAGACCGACTCGGTCGACGAGGCGGTGGAGTACATCACCTCGAAGCTGACCCAGGACGGGCTCCCCGATCCGGGGCCGCACCTCTGAGCGCGCGGCCGCGCCGCGCCCGGGTCAGGGTCCTGTAGGCCCCACCCGTGGGGCGGTGGACGGACTACAATCCCGCCCATGCCGCTGCTCGAGCTCCGAGACGTCCGGAAGGTCTTCCGCTCCCCGGACGGAGAGGACCAGCTGATCCTCGACGTGCCCGCCTTCCAGGTGGAGGAGGGTCAGCAGGTGGCCATCGCCGGGACCAGCGGGTCGGGGAAGACCACCTTCCTCAACATCATCGCGGGGCTCCTGACGCCGACTGCGGGTGAGGTTCGCTTCGACGGAGAGGTGGTCTCCGGCCTCGGCGAGGCCAGGCGTGACGCCTGGCGCGCCGCGGAGCTCGGCTACGTGTTCCAGACGTTCAACCTGCTCGGCGGCTACACCGCCCTGGAGAACGTGACCCTCGGGATGATGTTCGGGCCGGGGCCCGACCGTGACTTCGCCCGCTCGCTCCTGGTGCGGTTGGGGCTGGAAGAGCGGATGGGGCACCGCCCGTCCCAGCTCTCCATCGGTCAGCAGCAGCGCGTGGCCCTGGCTCGCGCCCTGGCGAACCGCCCGCGGCTCGTGCTGGCGGACGAGCCCACGGGGAACCTCGACCCGCGGTTCGCCCTGGAGGCGCTGGGCCTCCTGAGGGACCTCTGCAGGGAGCAGGGCGCCGCGCTGGTGTGCGTCAGCCACGACCCCCGCGTCCTCGACGACTTCGGGGACGCCGTCGAGTTCTCGACCCTGAACCAGGCCATGGCCCAGGAGCTCCCGGGCTCGTGAGGTCGCTGCTCTTCATCGTCGCGCGCTCGCTCCGGCAGCACCTGCTCTCGACGATCATCACCGTGGTCTCCGCCGGGCTCGCGAGCGGGCTCGTGATGAGCGTGTTCACGGTGTCCGAGCAGTCCCGCACCGCCTTCACCGGCGGGGACATCGGCTACGACGCGGTGCTGGGGGCCAAGGGGAGCGAGCTCCAGCTCGTGCTCAACACGGTCTTCCACCTCGAGACCTCGCCGGGGAACATCCCCTGGAGCCTGTACCAGGCGGTGAAGGAGCGCGGCGACGTGCGCTACGCCATCCCCTACGCGCTGGGCGACAACCTCTACGGCTACCGCATCGTCGGGACCACCCGCGAGATCTTCGACGTCTTCGAGTTCCAGGACGGGGAGAAGTTCCGGTTCCAGGGCAACGGTCAGCCCTTCGACGAGGGCTACCAGGAGGCGGTGATCGGCAGCGTCGTCGCGGAGAAGCTCGGCCTGAAGCGGGGGGACACCTTCCGGCCGTACCACGGGCTCCAGTACCTGCCGGGCACCGCCCCGCACCAGGAGCTCTACAAGATCACCGGCGTGCTCGAGCCGACGAACACCGCCAACGACGGGGTCATCTGGATCCCGATCGAGGGGGTCTTCCGGATGGAGGGTCACAAGCTCGACGCCGGCACGAAGGAGGTCGAGCGCGGCGCGGTGATCCCCGACGACTGGAAGGAGGTCTCGGCGGTCATGATCAAGTACACGAGCCCGATCCGCGGGAAGTTCATGCAGGACGAGATCCGGCGGGGGAACACCGCGACGCTCGCCTGGCCGATCGCCTCGGTGCTCGGCACCTTCTTCCTGAAGATCGGGTGGATCACGAAGGTGCTGCTCTACGTGGCGTACCTGGTGGTCGTCGTCGCCGGGTTCGGGCTGCTCGCGAGCATCTACAACACCATGAACGAGCGCCGCCGGGAGTTCGCGATCCTCCGCGCGCTGGGGGCTCGCAAGAAGACCGTCTTCTCGGCCATCGTCCTCGAGGCCAGCGCGATCGCGCTCCTGGGCAGCCTGCTGGGCTACCTCGTGTACGGGGGCATCCTCCTGGGCTCCGCGCTCATCATCCGGCAGCAGACCGGGGTCGTCCTCGACGTGACCGCGGTGCACCCCTCCCTCCTGTGGACGCCCCTCGGGATGGTCCTGGTCGGTGCGCTCGCGGGTGTGATCCCCGCCATCAAGGCCTATTCCACGGACGTCGCGCGGACCCTCGCTTAGGCTGACGGCCCCCCCTCCCTCGCCCTATCGGCACCATGAACCTCAAGTCTCGCTCCGCCTCCGGGCTCCCGCTGCTCCTCGCCTCCTACGTCGCCCTCGTGGCCTGCAGCGGCGGACACGACCATGACCACGGCCATGACCACGACCACGACCACGGCGAAGGTCACGTTCACGTGGCGCCTCACGCGGACGAGGGGGGCGTGCTCGTGGAGCTCGGCGACCACTTCGCCAACGCCGAGTTCGTGCTCGACCCGGAGGGCGGACGGCTGATCATGTACACCTACGGCGGGCACGCCGAGAAGTCCGTCCGCTCCCCCTCGGCCTCGGTCACCGTGTCCCTCGACATGCACGGGGACGCCCCGCTCGTGGTCGAGCTCGCCGCCCAGGAGAGCAAGCTCTCCGGGGAGACGGTGGGGGACTCCTCCATGTTCATGGGCGCCGACCCCGGCCTCGTGGGCGTGAGCCACTTCCACGGCAAGATCCACGCGCTGACGGTCCTCGGGACGGAGTTCACCGACGTGAAGTTCGACTACGACCTCCCGTCCGAGGACCACGACGGCGAGGAGCACGAGGGTCATGACCACGACGGAGAGGGTCATGACGGCGAGGGCGACGGGGACCACGGCGAGTGAGGGACGGTCGTTCGAGCGTCGTGCCGTGGAGCGTGGCGAGCCTCGCGCTCGCCGCACTCCTCGCCAGCTGCGGTGAGTCCTCCACCGGTGTGGGGCCCGCCGCCTCCGAGGGCGGCGGATCCGACGCCGAGGTCAAGGGGCGCGCCTTCCTCGACGTGTCCGAACCCTCCGAGGGCGAGATGTCCACGGCGGAGGCCAGCGTGCGCGCCCGCGCCGCGGCGCGGACCCCCACGGGGCTCGACGGCCTGGCGGGGTCCATCGACCCCACGATGCTCACCCCGGAGGCGCTGGCGGAGAACCCGCTCCGGATCGGCACCGTCCCCCGCGAGCCGTTCCAGCTCGCCGACGGCGCCGACCCCCTGGACCCCGCGTCGTACGACTGGGCGAAGGACGAGGACGGCCACTGGATCGTGGGGTACGGCGACCTCTCCCTGGCCGAGGCGGACAAGGACCTGCTCCTGGACGCGCTCGTCTACCCGGAGGAGTACGAGGGTGAGGACATCCGGTTCCCCGACCGGATCCGGGCGCTGGACGGTCAGAAGGTCGCGCTCACCGGTTACATGATCCCGCTCCGCTGGGACGAGAACCGCGTGCCGCACTTCATGCTCGTGCGGGATCTGCTCCAGTGCTGCTTCGGCGGCTCGCCGGAGCCGGACGAGTGGGTGGACGTGAACATGGTGGGCGAGGGCACCACCTACTGGGCCTACGTCCCGGTCGTGGTGCGCGGCACCTTCCGGCTCGCGGGGCAGAGCGACGAGGCGGGCTACGCCACGGGCGCCTTCTCCATCGACGCCACCGACGCGCGCGAGGAGTGAGCGACCGCGCCAGCCGCCCCTTCGACCTCGTTCTCTTCGGCGCGACGGGGTTCACCGGCCAGCGGGCGGCGCGCCGCCTCGCGGAGGTCCGCCCTGACGGCCTCTCCGTGGCCCTGGCCGGTCGCCGGGAGGCGCCCCTCCGCGCGCTCGCGGAGGAACTCGACATGGGGGTCGTGGTCGCGGACGTGGGCGACCGCGGCTCGGTCGAGGCCATGGCGCGCGCGGCCCGCGTGCTGCTCACGACGGCAGGCCCCTTCGCGGTGCACGGCGACCCCGTGGTCCACGCCTGCGCCTCGGCGGGGAC